>NZ_JBEXSI010000039.1:0-69385 GCF_040613515.1 Streptomyces sp. NPDC006261 | reverse complement strand
GGAAGCTAAGCCTTTCAGCGCCGATGGTACTGCAGGGGGGACCCTGTGGGAGAGTAGGACGCCGCCGAACAATTTTTCCGGGAAAGCCCCGTGCCTTGTGGCACGGGGCTTTTCTGCGTTCTGAGCGTCTAGGGTCGAACCATGCGCTACGAACTGGTCATCTTCGACAACGATGGTGTGCTCGTCGACAGTGAGCCGATCTCCAACACCATCCTCGCCGGCTACCTCACCGAACTCGGTCATCCCACCTCGTACGAGGAGTCGCTCCGCGACTACATGGGGGCCGCCGTGCACCGGGTGCACGACCTCGTCGAGGAGCGGGGTGGCGAGAAGCTCCCCGCGGACTTCGAGACCACCCTCTACGCCCGCACCTTTGCTGCTTTCCAGCAGGAGCTGGTGGCGGTGGACGGGGTCCAGGACGTGCTCGGCAAGCTCGTCGCCGACGGGGTCGACTACTGCGTCGCCTCGTCCGGGAGCCACGAGAAGATCCGGGTCGGGCACCGCACCACCGGGATCGACCAGTGGTTCGAGGAGGAGTGGATCTTCAGCTCGGAGGATGTCGGGCGGGGCAAGCCGGCGCCGGACCTGTTCCTGCACGCCGCCGAGCGGATGGGCGTCGCGCCGGAGCGGTGCGTCGTCATCGAGGACAGCCCGCTCGGGGTCGAGGCGGCGCGGGCCGCGGGGATGGACGTGTACGGGTTCACGTCGATGATGCCCGCGGACCGGCTGGCCGGAGTGACCGGGTACTTCTCGGACATGGCCCAACTCCCGGAACTGCTCGCCTGATCCATCTACCCATGGGTAGATCCTGGGCTTACGCTCGCGGCCATGACAGACGCGGGCTTGCGGCACGGCAGGGCCTCACTGGCGCTGAGCTTCGGCGTCCAGGGGGTGGCGTTCGCTCTCCTCGTGACGCGTATCCCCACCCTTCAGGACCAGTACGGGATATCCGACGGGCTGCTGCCCGTCTTCCTCGCCGCGGTCCCGATCCTGGCGGGCGCCGGCAGCGTACTCACCGAGAAGGTGGTCGCCCGGGTGCGGCCCGGTGTCGTCCTGCGGTGGGCGCAGCCCCTCGTCCTGCTTTCCCTGCTCGGGGTGGGTGCGGGCCGGCAGCTCTGGCACATCGCCGTGGCGCTCGGGGCCTTCGGGCTGGCGGTCGGGGCGCTGGACGCCTCGATGAACATGATGGGCGTCAGCCTTCAGCGGGCGTACGGGCGCTCCATCATGCTCGGCTTCCACGCCGCGTACAGCCTCGGGGGGATCGCCGGGGCCTCCCTGGCGTGGGTCGGGGCGCGATGGGATCTGTCGCTGCTCGTGTCCTACCTCCCCGTCGTGGCGCTCCTGCTGCCCGCCGCCCTGGTGGGCAGCAGGTGGTACACGGAGGGGCGGCGGAGTCCAGAAGAGGCCGGCGGAGGAGCCCCGAAGGAGGCCGGTTCCCTGTCGTTCAAGCTGCTGTTGCCGCTCTGCCTGGTGATGTGCTTCGCGTACATCGGTGACTCGACCGTCTCCAACTGGAGTGCCAAGTACCTCCAGGACGTGCTCGGCAGCTCGGAGCAGATGTCGACCCTGCCGTACAACGTCTACATGGTGACGACGCTGCTGGGGCGGGCCGTCGGGGATCTCGGGGTGCGGCGTTTCGGGGCGGTGGCCGTGGTGCGGGGCGGGAGTCTGCTGGCGGCCGGCGGGTTCGCGGTGGTGGCGGGGGCGCCGGGGGCCTGGGTGGGGATGCTCGGGTTCACCATGCTGGGGCTCGGGCTCTGTGTGATCGTGCCCCAGACCTTCGCGGCGGCCGGACGGATGTTCCCGGGCAACAGCGATGCCGCCGTGGCTCGGCTCAATATCTTCAACTATGTCGGGTTCCTGGTGGGTTCGCCGCTCGTGGGGGTGCTGGGGGACGCGTGGAGCTACCGGGGCGCCATGCTCGTACCGATGGTCCTGGTGCTGGCGACGCTGGTGTATGCCCGCTCGTTCGCTCCGGAGCCCGCCCGATACGGTGGCGGGCATGAGCGGCCGCACACAGCTGATGTGGGATGACGCAGTTACGGGATACGACTTCGGGGAGAGTCACCCCATGGACCCGGTCCGGCTCGCCCTGACGATGGGGCTGGTGCGGGCGTTCGGGCTCGATGAGGCGGTGGACCTGCGGGGGGCGAAGCCCGTGGGGGACTCGACCCTGCGGCTCGTGCACCGGCAGGACTACGTGTCCGCCGTGCGGGCCGCATCCGCGGACCCACGGGCCGCCGACCAGGACTACGGGCTCGGGACCGTCGACGATCCGGCGTTCGCCGGGATGCACGAGGCGTCCGCGCTGATCGCCGGGCTGTCGGTCGGGGCCGCCGAGGCCGTGTGGCGTGGGGAGACCCCGCACGCGGTGAACTTCACCGGGGGACTGCACCACGCGATGCCGGGCGCGGCCGCCGGGTTCTGCATCTACAACGACCCGGCCCTCGCCATCGCCCGGCTGCTGGAGCTCGGCGCCGAGCGGGTCGCGTACGTCGATGTGGACGTCCACCACGGGGACGGGGTGCAGGCAGCGTTCTGGGAGGACCCGAGGGTGCTGACGATCTCCCTGCACGAGCACCCGCGCACGCTCTTCCCGCAGACCGGGTGGCCGGAGGAGACCGGGGCCGGGGCGGGTGAGGGTTCCGCGGTGAACCTGGCGTTGCCCGCCGGGACGGGGGATGCCGGGTGGCTGCGGGCTTTCCACTCCGTGGTGCCCGAGCTGCTGGCCGATTTCCGGCCGCAGGTGCTCGTCACGCAGCACGGGGCCGACACGCACTTCGAGGACCCGCTCGCCCATCTCGCGGTCTCCCTGGACGCGCAGCGGGCGGTGATGGAGTCCTGTCATGAGCTGGCTCACAGTCACGCGGAGGGCGGGCGGTGGGTGGCGCTCGGCGGGGGCGGGTACGCGGTGGTGGATGTCGTACCGCGGTCGTGGACGCATCTGGTGGGGATCGCGGCGCACGCGCCCGTGGATCCGGAGTCGGTGGTGCCGCCGTCGTGGCGCGATCTTGTCTACGCCCGTACGCGGCAGCTGGGACCCGGCCGGATGACGGACGGGCGTACGCCCTCGTGGCAGTCCTGGGAGGACGGGTACGACCCGGCGGACCGGCTGGACCAGGCGGTCATCGCGACCCGTAAGGCGGCGTTCCCGCTGCGGGGGCTGCTCGCCTGACGCCGCTTGCCGGATGCCGGCCCGACGTACCGGGTGGGGCATTGTGCCGCGCGGTTACGCCAACGGTGGGGCGTACAGGGAATCCGGCCCGCCCGGGTGGGGCGGTACGGCAGCATCCCGAGGGTGTTGAGCACCGGGGCGCTGCGCGCCCATCTGCTGGCGGCCCGGCTGGCCGGGCCTGTCGCCACGTCGCGCGAGAACAGTCTGCGCAGCTACCGCCTGTTCGCCGCGCGCGATCCGCGGGTGATGCTCGGGTTATCGCCCGAGCGGACCTGGGCCGAGCCGGAGGTGCTGCGGCTGATGGCGGAGCGGTGCGGGGTCTCGGCCGATCCCGCGCATGTGTCGGGTCCTGACGCGATCGACCCGGAGCGGACGGTGGCCGCGTTGGACGCGTTCGCGGAGCGGCTGGGGCGGGTGGCGTCGCTGCGGGCTCCGGTGCTCCTGGGGACCGGGCATCCGCACCGGCTGCTGGGGTTCTACGCCGGGCTGGCAGACGCCTTGTCGTCGGCGGGATGCCCTGTCCTCACCCCGGCGCAGGGGAGATGTATCGACATAACGACCCGGTTCGGCGTACGCACGTACAACCTCGACCATGTACGGGGGGTCGCGCTGGTACGCGAACCCGGGGGGCGGCCCTCGGGTGGTGAAACCGGCGCACACACGCATTCCCCGCTGCCGGTCCGGGTGGCGCTCCAGGATGCGGCGGAGCGGTACGGGGTTCTTCCGGAGCTGGTGATCGGGGATCACGGGTGGGTCTGCGGTGCAGGTCAGCTCGGTATCGAGGCGATCGGGCCGGCGGATACGGACGATCCCGCGCTCTTCGTCGGCGAGGCCGAGGGGCGGGTTTCGGTCGTCGTACCGCTGGATGACGGGGTCCGGGCGCACTACTACCGGCCCTTGACGAGGTATGTGCTCCACCGGGCCGGTCTGTCCGGCTAGCCGCCCGGACGTCCCTCCTCTTCCCCACTCGCACCACCCGCCCCTAACCTGGGGAGTGAGCGCACAGCGACGAAGAGTCACCGGAGGGGAAGCCGGTGCGCGTCCGGTGCGGAAGGTACAGGTGGGTCATGGCTGCTGACAACGAGAGGCCTCTCAACGAGGTCAGGTTTCTGACCGTGGCGGAAGTCGCCTCGGTCATGCGAGTGTCGAAGATGACCGTGTACCGCTTGGTGCACAGCGGTCATCTGCCGGCGATCCGGGTGGGAAGGTCCTTCCGGGTGCCGGAGCAAGCGGTTCACGCGTATCTCCGCGAGTCCTTTGTGGGGGTGGAGTCAGCCTGAGGCCGCCCTCGGAACCCTGAGGAAGGCCGTCGGACGCCTGGGGTTTGCCCTCGGATTACGTCCCTCACCCGGTGGCGGGTAGGCTAGGCCGACGTAGGTCGTGTGGGCCCAGACGCCCCGCACCAGTGAAGATGAAGTGAGCGAGGGTAGTCGTGGGCTCTGTTATCAAGAAGCGGCGTAAGCGGATGGCCAAGAAGAAGCACCGCAAGCTGCTCAAGCGCACGCGCGTTCAGCGTCGCAACAAGAAGTAAGCGAACGCAGTTCGTGAGATCCGCAGCCCTCCCGCCGATCCGGCGGGAGGGCTGCGGTGCGTTTCGGGGCACGGGGTCATCACAGGGCGGCGTCCACCCGCTACGGTGACGGCCAGGGAAGTTACCGCGGGAAGCAGGGGAGCCGGGTCAGGCTTCCCGGGCCGACGGAAGGCGCTGGTCTTGGGGAAGGTCGTCCTCGTCACAGGAGTGGCCCGGCAGCTGGGGGGCCGCTTCGTCCGGCGCGTCCAGCGGGAGCCCGGGGTGGACCGGGTGATCGCCGTGGACGCGGTCGCGCCCGCGCATCCGCTGGGGGAGGCGGAGTTCGTGCGCGCGGACATCCGGCAGTCCGCCCTGGCGCGGATCCTGGCCGAGTACGCCGTCGACACGGTCGTGCACCTGGACGTCTCCGGCAAGGCGCTCGGCGCCGGCGGCCGGACGGCGATCAAGGAGACCAACGTCATCGGCACCATGCAGCTGCTCGGTGCGTGCCAGAAGTCGCCGACCGTCCAGCGGCTCGTGGTGAAGTCCAGTACGAGCGTGTACGGGTCGGCGCCCCGCGATCCTGCGGTGTTCACCGAGACCACTCCGCCCAAGTCGCTGCCGAGCGGCGGGTTCGCGAAGGACGCGGTGGAGGTCGAGGGGTACGTACGGGGCTTCGCCCGCCGTCGGCCGGACGTCGCGGTGTGCGTGCTGCGGTTCGCCAACATCCTGGGGCCGCGGCCGGACTCGCCGCTGGCGGACTATCTGTCGCTGCCCGTCCTGCCGACGGTCTTCGGCTACGACCCCCGGCTCCAGTTCGTGCACGAGGACGACGTGGTCGACGTACTCGGGATCGCCGCGCGTGAGCCCCGGCGCGGGACGCTGAACAGCGGTACGTTCAACATCGCCGGGGAGGGTGTGCTGTTGCTGTCGCAGTGTTCGCGGCGGCTGGGGAAGCCGACCGTGCCGGTGCTGCTGCCGGCCGTCACGTGGGTCGGCTCGGCGCTCCGTACGATCGGGATGACCGACTTCTCGCCGGAGCAGATCCGGCTGCTGACCCACGGCCGGGTGGTCTCGACCGTGCAGATGCGCGAGACCCTCGGTTTCCGGCCGGAGTTCACCACGGCCGAGACGTTCGCGGAGTTCGCGCGGAGCCGGGGCCCGGGGCTGCTGCCGCCGGAGACGGTGGGCAGGGTGGTGGACCGGCTGGCGGAGCTGCCGCTGCCGGGGGGTGCCGGACCGCGGGAGCGCGGGGCCGGTGCGGTACAGACGACTCACGGCGCCAGGTAGAGGAGCGCGGTCACGATGGCGGACGCCAAGGTCATTCCGTTCGACGACGACCGTTCGCGGTCCGGTGGCGGTTCGCGCCCGCCCCGGCGCCGGACCGGGGGCGCCGGGGGCGGGCGGGGCGACGGCTCCACGGCCCCTGTGAGCGCCCTGCCGGGCGGTCGGCTCCCTGATCCCTCCCCGGAGGCCGGGGAGGGGACGCAGGACCCGCAGCAGCCTCAGGAGGCCCCGGTGGACGGGGCGCGGGAGCCGGGTGAGGCGAGTGGGTCCGGTGGTGGCTGGGACCGGCGGATCGCGGGCGGGCTCGCGTTCCTGCGGCGGCGGGTCACCGGCGACTACGAGGTCGACGAGTTCGGTTACGACAAGGAGCTCACCGACCAGGTCCTGATGTCGGCGCTGCGGCCGCTGGCGGACAAGTACTTCCGGGTCGAGGTGAAGGGCATCGAGAACATCCCGTCGGACGGCGGGGCGCTCATCGTGGCCAACCATTCCGGCACTCTGCCGCTGGACGGGCTGATGCTCCAGGTCGCGGTGCACGACAACCACCCCGCCGAGCGTCATCTGCGGCTGCTCGCCGCCGACCTGGTCTTCCATCTGCCGGTCGTCAACGAGCTGGCGCGCAAGGCCGGGCACACGCTGGCCTGTGCGGAGGACGCGCAGCGGCTGCTGGAGCTCGGCGAGATCGTCGGGGTGATGCCGGAGGGCTTCAAGGGGATCGGCAAGCCGTTCGGTGACCGGTACAAGCTGCAGCGGTTCGGGCGGGGCGGGTTCGTCTCGACGGCGCTGCGGGCGGGGGCGCCGATCGTGCCGTGCTCGATCGTGGGGGCCGAGGAGATCTACCCGATGATCGGCAACGCGAAGACGCTGGCGCGGCTGCTGGGCTTCCCGTACTTCCCGATCACGCCGACGTTCCCGTGGCTGGGGCCGCTGGGTGCGGTGCCGCTGCCGACGAAGTGGACGATCCAGTTCGGTGAGCCGATCCCGACGGACGGCTATCCGCCGGAGGCGGCCGAGGACCCGATGCTGATGTTCAACCTGACGGACCAGGTGCGGGAGCAGATCCAGCACACGCTGTACAAGCTGCTGGTGCAGCGGCGGTCGGTCTTCTTCTGAGGGGCCGGGGGCAGCGACGGAGAGAGGGGGCCGGTACGCGGATCGCGTGCCGGCCCCCTCTCGCGTAGGTCCTATGGCTTGGGTTTGAGGTTCTCTCCGTCGATCCCCAGGCCGGGGAGGAGCCCGGGGAGCAGCGGGGGCAGGGTGACGTCCGGGGCGGGGCGGGGCGGGGTGCTGGGCCGGTCTTCCGGGGACGGCTGGGGGAGCCCGTCCGTGGGGAGGTCGTCGAGCAGCCCGTCCGTACCGCCGCCGAGGAGGCCGTCGTCAGGGGTCGGGTCCGAGGAGCCGGGGGAGTCCGAGGAGTCCGACGGCTTGGGCGCGGTGCTGGAGCCGGGGCGGCCCTCGGACGGGGACGGGGCGGCGGGGGTGGGGTCGTCGGCCCGGGGGGATCCGGTGTCCGGTGGGGTGGTGTCGGTGCGTCCGGTGTCCTCGCTGCCGCCAGGGGGACGGGGGAGGAGGGACTGGAGCGGGGCGACGTCGTCCTCTATGGCCTCGAAGACGGAACTGACCCGGTCGCGGATGTCGGTGAGCTGGACGGGGAGCCGGTCCCGGAGGTTGCTCCAGGCGGAGCGGTGCGAGCGGGAGAAGGTGTCCAGGGTCTGGATGGGGCCGATGGAGCCGTCGCGCTGGTACGCGGAGTGGAGCAGGCGGTGGCCCTCGGAGGCGTCGTGGGACATGCCGTTGAGCGCGCGTCTGACGGCGCCGAGGGACTCGTGGTCGAGCTCGCCGGCGCGGCCGCGTTCCATGAGTCTGCGGGCCTCGCTCAGCCGGGTGGACGCCTGGTCGAGGTAGGCCTCGCCGCGGTCGGCGTCGCCCTTGGCCATACCGAGGCTGATGTCCTCCATCCCGCGCTTCAGCCCGTACAGCGAATCACCGGGGAGGGCGTCGGAGCTGGCAGCGGCCACTCCGCCGAACGCTCCGGCTGCCACACCCACGGTCAGCCCACCGGCGGTGAGCCCCTTCGCCCAGCGGGAGCGGGGACGCAGTTTGCGCAGTGGCGAGGCCCGGTGGGCCCCCTTGCCCCGTTGCACGGGCACCGTAGGGCCCGTCGATGCGCCGCCCTCGGCGAACATGGCCTCCATGGCCGCGACGAGCTGGGCTCGCTGCACCACTTTGACCTCGGGGTCCAACTGCGGCTTCGGTAGCTCACCGAGGCCGTTCGCCAGGGCCAACAGCGGTCCGCGGTCGGCCTGGTCGGCCGGCTCCTCGGGCTGTACGGCCGCCGCACCCTGGGGGGTCTGCTCCTCCAGGGCCTGGGCGAAGGCGTTCGCCCGCCGGTGTGCCGAAACGTTTGCGATCACTGGCGGCACCTCCTCTCGTCATGACGGTCGACTCCCCTGGCGGTCCGGAAGGTTGCACACCTTGAGCGTTTCCACTCGATGGGGTGAGTGGCTACGGACATGGAGTGACGACAGGGGGCCTGCAACCGGCACAACGAGCACCGCGGCACTTGGGTTACGCACGAAAGATGATCGGACCAGTGCGTGATGGGGCGGTCACTTACAGGCAGCGGCTGCGGCTGTCCCGGTCAGCGGGCGTCGTCCGGCAGGAGCCGGGCGAGCGTCCGCACGGCGCGGTACTGCAGGGTCTTGATCGCGCCCTCGTTCTTTCCCATCACGCGGGCCGTCTCCGCGACCGAGAGGCCCTGCAGGAAGCGCAGCGTGACGCACTCCTGCTGCTGTGGATTGAGTCGGCGCACGGCCTGGAGCAGTGCGGCGTTGGAGAGGGACTCCAGGACGGAGTCCTCGGGGGAGCGCGCCACCTCGTTGGCGTCGAGCATTTCGCCGGTGGTCACTTCCAGTCGGAACCGACTGGATTTGAAGTGGTCGGCGACCAGGTTGCGAGCGATGGTGACCAGCCAGGCGCCGAAGTCACGCCCCTGCCAGGTGAACGTGGAGATACGGCGCAGCGCGCGGAGGAAGGTCTCACTGGTGAGGTCCTCCGCGGTCGCCTTGCCGCCCACGCGGTAGTAGATGTACCGGTACACGGTGTCGCTGTACTGGTCGTACAGGCGGCCGAAGGCGTCAGCCTCACCGGCCTGTGCGCGCTCGACGAGATCCATCATGCGTGCGCTGTCGCTGTCGGCCGTGGGACGGCGGACGGTCGACGTGGTCGAGGCGGCGCGGGTACTGCGTCTTCCGACCGCCGCACTGCGTTCGGCCATGGCGTAGCACGGGCCGGCAGGTGCAGGGGTGGCGAAGGCGGGGACGGCGTACGCGGTGGGGACGAAGCCGCGCAGGCGGTCAATGACCGATGCACGCAGCGTAGCCAGGCCCGAGGCGTCAACCCCGACGTGTGGGTACACGGGACTCCCAGAGGCAGAGCTTCCATCACGAGCAGTTCGAAAAACGTCACTCGTCGTAGCGAGCGGCGGTCTCCGTGATGCGTCTGAGGAGAATAACGCTTCGTGCAGGCGGCACTACACCCAGTTGCCTAAATCACCGATTACGTCGTTTCTTGTATCGCTAAGTGACGCATCGAGCAGCACATCGTGATCAGTTATTGATCGGATTGCTTCGTGATCTGTCGCTCTGCCGCACTGTCGCCCGGTTGACGGGTACAGCGGGTGGTGGGGACGAACGGTCAGCGGCGGCGGCGGTGCAGGGCGAGGGCCGCGGCGGTGCCGCCCGCCAGTGCGCCGACCCCGGCCGCGGCGGGGATGCCGACCTTGGCCGCCTTGCGGCCGGTGCGGTAGTCACGCAGCCGCCAGTCCAGGGCGCGGGCGTGCTTGCGCAGTCTGGTGTCCGGGTTGATCGCGTAGGGGTGGCCGACCAGCGACAGCATCGGGATGTCGTTGTGCGAGTCGCTGTAGGCGGCGCACCGCTCCAGGTCCAGGCCCTCGGCCGCCGCCAGGGCGCGTACGGCTTCGGCCTTGGCGGGGCCGTGGAGCGGCTCGCCCACCAGGCGGCCGGTGTAGACGCCGTCGACCGACTCGGCGACGGTGCCGAGCGCACCGGTCAGGCCGAGCCGGCGGGCGATGATGGTGGCGGTCTCCACCGGGGCGGCGGTGACCAGCCAGACCCGCTGGCCGGCGTCCAGGTGGGCCTGGGCCAGGGCGCGGGTGCCGGGCCAGATGCGGTCGGCCATGTACTCGTCGTAGATCTCCTCGCCGATGGACATCAGCTCGGAGACGCGGTGGCCCTTGACGATGGAGAGCGCGCTGTCGCGGGCGTCCTGCATGTGCTCGGGGTCCTCGACGCCGGCCAGCCGGAACCACGCCTGCTGCCAGGCGAACCGGGTGAGTTCGCGGCGCTCGAAGAACTTCCGCTTGTAGAGGCCCCGGCCGAAGTGGAAGATCGCGGCGCCCTGCATGACGGTGTTGTCGAGGTCGAAGAAGGCGGCGGCGCGGTCGTCCCCGGCGACGGGGAACGCGGCCTCCTCGGGCGCCTGTTCCGGAGCTCCGGTCAGGAGGGCGGATTCGTCCTCGGCCGAGGTCTTGCGTGCGGCTTCGGCCGCGGCCTCGCCTGCCAGGACGCTCCGTGCGGTTGCGGAACGCCTACGGGGTGTGAGCCATCCAAGAGCGGCCATGCGGTGAGCATAGCCAGTCCGCCGGTACGTGCCCGACCTGCCGGGATGCGGTGGCGTGAACTCTGCGGGGCCGACTCGTTGACCGGGCGATTCCGGGCGGCCCGCCGGGGTGGTGGGCGGGCGCAGAAACTGAGCATCGCAGGCTCAGGAACCGAGCGGGACGGGCGCAGAATGAGAGGCATGAGTCCTCTGCTGCGTCGTACGAAGAAGAAGCCCGCCGAGCGGGTGGTCACCCTCGTGGGGAAGCCCGGCTGTCATCTGTGCGAGGACGCCCGGGCGGTGGTGAGCGCGGTCTGCGAGGAGACCGGAGCGTCGTGGGTGGAGAAGGACATCACCGAGGACGAGGAGCTGTACAAGGAGTACTGGGAGCAGATTCCGGTGGTGCTGATCGATGACGAACAGCACACGTTCTGGCGGGTGGACCCGGCCAGGCTGCGCAAGGCGCTGGGTGCAGACGTGAAACTCGGTTAACATCGTGGGCGTTTTGAGTGGTCTCGGGGGCGTAGACATGAGGAGTGTGTACCGCTTTGCCCCCTTCGAGGTTGCAACGGGCTGATGCGGTCCTTGGTTCCGGGATCGCGCGGGTGATGTGCGTGACCCCGGTCACTTTGACCGGACAAAACGGACACCATCTTTGTGCACGCGTTCACAAAGACATAGCCTGCATTCGACGGGGCGGTCCTGGGACATACGGCCGCCTGCAGCCCCGCTCATCCCGCAGGAGCACCGTGGCAACTGGCCGAACTCACCGACCGGCGACCCGTAGCCGAGGAATTCCCGAGGCCACCGTCGCCCGACTTCCGCTGTACCTGCGCGCCCTCACCGCGCTCTCCGAGCGATCCGTTCCCACGGTCTCCTCCGAGGAACTGGCCACCGCGGCCGGGGTCAACTCCGCGAAGCTGCGCAAGGACTTCAGCTACCTGGGGTCCTACGGCACCCGCGGTGTCGGATACGACGTCGAGTATCTCGTCTACCAGATCTCCCGAGAGCTCGGGCTCACCCAGGACTGGCCGGTCGCCATCGTCGGCATCGGCAACCTCGGCGCGGCCCTCGCCAACTACGGCGGCTTCGCCTCCCGTGGCTTCCGGGTCGCCGCGCTGATCGACGCCGACCCCGCCATGGCCGGTACGCCGGTGGCCGGGATCGCCGTCCAGCACACGGACGACCTGGACCGGATCATCAGCGACAACGGTGTGTCCATCGGCGTGATCACCACCCCGCCCGGCGCCGCCCAGCAGGTCTGCGACCGGCTCGTGGCCGCCGGTGTGACCTCCATCCTGAACTTCGCGCCGACCGTTCTCTCGGTGCCCGAGGGCGTCGACGTACGCAAGGTCGACCTCTCCATCGAGCTGCAGATCCTGGCGTTCCACGAGCAGCGCAAGGCCGGGGAGGACGCGCCCCCGGAGGGCGACGACCCCGAGGCCCCGCCGATGCGTGCCACGCCCGCGAGCCGGAAGGGACCCGACGGGGACATGCCCGCCGTGATGCCGGCATGAGCCTCCTCGTCGTCGGGCTGAGCCACCGCAGCGCCCCCGTCTCCGTACTGGAGCGGGCCTCCCTCGCTGCCGACACCCAGGCCAAGCTGCTCCAGGACACCCTCGCCGCGGAACCCGCGACCGAGGCCGCCGTGCTGGCCACCTGCAACCGCATCGAGCTGTACGCGGACGTGGACAAGTTCCACGCGGGAGTCGCCGAGCTCTCCACGCTGCTCGCCCAGCACAGCGGCGTCGGGCTGGACGAGCTCACTCCGTATCTCTATGTGCACTACGAGGACCGGGCCGTCCACCACCTCTTCTCGGTGGCCTGCGGCCTGGACTCGATGGTCGTCGGCGAGGGCCAGATCCTCGGCCAGATCAAGGACGCGCTCGCGCGCGGCCAGGAGCTGCACACCGCCGGACGGCTGCTCAACGACCTCTTCCAGCAGGCACTGCGGGTCGGCAAGCGCGCCCACAGCGAGACCGGGATCGACCGGGCCGGCCAGTCGCTCGTCTCCTTCGGGCTGCAGCAGCTCGCCGCAGGGGTCGACCCGGGCCTCTGGGCCCAGGGCAAGCGCGCCCTGGTGATCGGCGCCGGCTCGATGTCCTCGCTGGCCGCCGCCACCCTGGCGCGTACCGGGGTCGCGGAGATCGTCGTCGCCAACCGGACCCGCTCCCGCGCCGACCGGCTGGTGGAGATCCTCCAGCAGGGCGACGACACCACCGTGCGCGCGCACGCCGTCGAGATGTCGGCGGTCGGCGACGAACTGACACGTGCCGACGTCGTCGTCTCCTGCACCGGCGCCACCGGCCTCGTCCTCACCGCCGACGCCCTGGCCGACGCCCTCGGCGTCACTCTGGACGCCCCGGCCGAGGCGCCCGCCGTCACGGCCGCCCCGGCTCCCGCCGACGTCGACCAGCACGCCGCCTGGGTGGAGAACGGTTCCGCCGCCTCCGCCCCGGAGGCCAAGGCCGCGACCCGCCGCGTCACGCTGCCCGCGCAGTCCACCGGACCGGTCAAGCTCGCCCTCCTCGACCTCGCCATGCCGCGCGACATCGACGGCGCCGCCCACCGCATCGACGGCGTACGGCTCGTCGACATCGAGTCGCTCGCCGACGCCTCCGCCGACGCCCCGATGGCCGCCGACGTGGACCAGGTGCGCACGATCGTCGCCGACGAGGTGGCCGCCTTCGGCGCCGCCCAGCGCGCGGCCCATGTCGCGCCGACCGTGGTCGCTCTGCGCACCATGGCCGCTGACGTGGTCGCCGGCGAGATCGCCCGGCTGGACGGCCGCCTCCCCGACCTGGACGAGAAGCAGCGCGCCGAGATCACCCAGACCGTGCGCCGCGTCGTCGACAAACTCCTGCACGCGCCCACCGTGCGGGTCAAGCAGCTGGCCAGCGAGCCCGGCGGTGCCGGGTACGCGGACGCGCTGCGCGAACTCTTCGACCTCGACCCGCAGACGGTGGCCGCCGTCTCCCGGGCAGACCTGAACGACCCGAATAGAGGGCGGTCATGACCGACAACTCATCGCCGGGCGCGCGGAGCTCCGCGCCGCTCCGGCTGGGCACCCGGCGTAGCAAACTCGCCATGGCCCAGTCCGGCCTCGTGGCCGAGGCGGTCCGCGAGGTGACCGGGCGCGCCGTCGAGCTCGTCGAGATCACCACGTACGGGGACACCTCCCGCGAGCACCTGGCGCAGATCGGCGGCACCGGTGTGTTCGTCGCGGCCCTGCGCGAGGCGCTGCTGCGGGGCGAGGTGGACTTCGCCGTCCACTCGCTCAAGGACCTGCCGACCTCCCAGCCCGACGAGCTGGTGCTGGCCGCCGTGCCGCAGCGCGAGGACCCGCGCGACGCCCTGGTGGCCCGCGACGGGCTGACCTTCGAGCAGCTGCCCGACGGCGCCCGCATCGGCACCGGCTCGCCGCGCCGTATGGCGCAGCTCAACGCGTACGCCCGCTCCCACGGCCTGCGGATCGAGACCGTCCCCATCCGGGGCAACGTCGACACGCGGATCGGGTTCGTGCGGGACGGGGAGCTCGACGCGGTGGTTCTGGCCGCCGCCGGGCTCAGCCGTCTGGGCCGGACCGGTGAGGTGACCGACTTCCTGCCGGTCGACACCATTTTGCCCGCTCCCGGCCAGGGAGCACTGGCGATCGAGTGCGCTGCGTCCAGCGCCGACCTCGCCGCCGCGCTCGCCGAGCTCGACGACCCGTACACCCGGGCCGCCGTGACCGCCGAACGTGCCCTGCTCGCCGCCCTGGAGGCCGGCTGCTCCGCACCTGTGGGTGCGCTGGCCGACCTCCTGGTCGACGGACAGGTTGTCAACGAACTGCGCCTGCGCGGAGTCGTCGGTTCCACCGACGGTTCCTCGCTGGTACAGCTGTCCACCACCGGTCCCGTCCCCACGTCGCACGACGACGCGGCGGCCCTCGGTCGCGAACTCGCGGCCGAGATGCTCGCCAAGGGTGCGGCCGGTCTTATGGGGGAGCGAGCACTGTGAGCCCCACCGGCCCCGCCGCATCCGACTTTCCTGCCCTGTCCCCACGAGGTCAGGTCACCTTCCTCGGCGCCGGTCCAGGCGACCCGGGACTGCTGACGCTGCGCGCCGTCGAGGCGCTTGCGAGCGCGGACGTCCTTGTCGCCGAACCGGACGTTCTCGACGTCGTTCGCGGTCATGCGCGTACAGGTGTAAGCACACCTGAGCTGACGGTTGTTGACGTGACGTCAACAGCCGCCGGAGTACCCGTTCTCAGGGATGCGGCCAATCTTGTCATGGAGGCGGCGAAGGGCGGCAGGCGGGTGGTCCGTGCTGTCGCGGGCGACCCGGGCCTGGACGGCAACGCGGGCGCGGAGATGCTCGCCTGCGTTGCCGCCGGGGTGCCCTTCGAGGTCGTCCCGGGCGTCGCGAACGCCGTCGGCGTGCCCGCGTACGCCGGGGTGCCGCTGCGTGACGCGCAGGGCGCCGACGTGCGCTTCGTCGATGCCCGTACCGCCTCCGACCGGTGCTGGAGCGAGGTCGGTGCGAGCGACGCGACCGCCGTCGTCTCCACCACGCTGGACTCGGTCGCGGCGGCCGCCGGTGAGCTGGTCTCGGCCGGCCGCAAGCCCGACACCCCGCTCACCGTCACGATCGGCGGTACCACCACCCGCCAGCGCACCTGGACGGCGACCCTCGGGACGATCGCCCAGACCCTCAAGCAGGCCAAGGTGCTCCCTTCGCCGGAGGGGCACCGGCCGGTCATAGCCGTGGTCGGTGAGCGCAGCTCCGCCGCCCAGCGCGACCAGCTCGCGTGGTTCGAGTCCAAGCCGCTGTTCGGCTGGAAGGTGCTCGTGCCGCGCACGAAGGAGCAGGCCGCGTCGCTCTCCGACCAGCTGCGTTCCTACGGCGCGGTGCCGCACGAGGTCCCGACGATCGCCGTCGAACCGCCGCGTACGCCCCAGCAGATGGAGCGCGCGGTCAAGGGCCTGGTCACCGGGCGCTACGAGTGGATCGCCTTCACCAGCGTCAACGCGGTCAAGGCGGTCCGGGAGAAGTTCGAGGAGTACGGTCTCGACGCCCGCGCCTTCGCCGGGATCAAGGTCGCGGCCGTCGGTGAGCAGACCGCCGCCGCCCTGATCGACTTCGGTGTGAAGCCGGACCTGGTGCCCTCGGGTGAGCAGTCCGCCGCCGGGCTGCTGGAGGACTGGCCGCCCTACGACCCGGTCTTCGACCCGATCGACCGGGTGTTCCTGCCGCGCGCCGACATCGCCACCGAGACCCTGGTGGCCGGGCTCATCGAGCTGGGCTGGGAGGTCGACGACGTCACCGCGTACCGCACGGTCCGCGCCTCGCCGCCGCCGGCCGACACCCGTGAGGCGATCAAGGGCGGCGGCTTCGACGCGGTCCTGTTCACCTCGTCCTCGACGGTGCGCAACCTGGTCGGCATCGCGGGCAAGCCGCACAACGTGACGGTCATCGCGTGTATCGGCCCGGCCACGGCGAAGACCGCCGAGGAGCACGGCCTGCGCGTGGACGTCCTGTCCCCGGAGCCGTCCGTGCACAAGCTCGCCGAGGCGCTCTCCGCCTTCGGCGCGCAGCGGCGGGACGCGGCGAAGGAGGCCGGCGACCCGGTGACCCGGCCGAGCGAGCGGCGCCCGGGTGCGCGCAGGCGCCGGACGACGACGTAGTCGCAGTACGGGGGTGGGCGGGTCCGGTCGCTTCGGCGGCCGGGCCCACCGCCGTTTCCGGAGCCGTTTCCGGGGCCTTTCCCGGCGTGGGTGTCGGTAAGCGGGTGATGTGGGCGGGTCTATCGTCGAAGGATGACTGCGTACGGAAACTTCCCCGGCTCCCGGCCCCGGCGGCTGCGGACGACCCCGGCGATGCGGCGGATGGTCGCTGAGACCCGTCTCGACCCGGCGAACCTGATCCTCCCCGCGTTCGTACGGGAGGGCATCGACGCCCCGGTCGCCATCTCGGCCATGCCCGGCGTGCACCAGCACACCCTGGACACCCTGCGGAAGGCGGCCGTCGAGGCGGTCTCGGCCGGAGTCTCGGGAATCATGCTGTTTGGCGTCCCGGAGGACGCGAAGAAGGACGCCCGGGGCACGGCGGGTACCGACCCCGACGGCATCCTCCAGCTCGGGCTGCGGGCGGTGCGCGAGGAGGTCGGGGACGAGCTCGTCGTCATGTCGGACCTGTGCCTGGACGAGTACACCGACCACGGCCACTGCGGTGTCCTCGACGGCGACGGGCGCGTGGACAACGACGCGACCCTGGAGCGGTACGCGGAGATGGCCCAGGTCCAGGCGGACGCCGGGGCCCATGTGGTGGGCCCCAGCGGGATGATGGACGGCCAGGTCGGCGTCGTCCGCGACGCCCTGGACCAGACCGGGCACGAGGACGTGTCGATCCTCGCCTACACCGCGAAGTACAGCTCCGCCTTCTACGGCCCCTTCCGCGAGGCCGTCGGCTCCTCGCTGACCGGCGACCGCAAGACCTACCAGCAGGACCCGGCCAACGCCCGGGAGTCGCTGCGGGAGCTGGCGCTCGACTTGGAGGAGGGCGCCGACATGGTCATGGTGAAGCCCGCCGGACCGTATCTGGACATCCTCGCCAAGGTCGCGGAGTCCGTGGACGTGCCGGTCGCGGCGTACCAGATCAGCGGTGAGTACGCGATGATCGAGGCCGCCGCCGAGAAGGGCTGGATCGACCGGGACAAGGCGGTCCTGGAGAGCCTGACCGGGATCCGGCGGGCCGGGGCGCAGATGATCCTCACCTACTGGGCGACCGAGGCCGCCCGGTGGCTCGGAGGGCCGGGCAGGAACTGAGAGCACTCAGGGGCTGCCGGCTCCGGTCTCCTGGAGCCGGTGGGCCTCCTTGATGGAGAACCGTGCGCTGTCCCGTACGAGCGGGTCCTGGTCCGCCCGCGCGGTGGAGTCCAGGGCCATCGCGACGAGCGGGTCCGAGGTGTAGGGCGCGAGCGACATCGCCGCGTACTGGCGGACCAGGTCCTCCTCCGGTTCCCGCAGGGCGGTGAGCAGGGCGCGGCCCGCGCGGCGGCGGAGGTCGGGGTCGTCCGGGGGCCAGACCCGCAGGACGGTGGCGCTCTCCACGCGGGCGAGGTCGTACTCCTCCGCGTCGGCGACCACCGAGACGAGGAACGGCAACGCCTGCGCGTTGGCGTCCAGTTCGGTGATGATCTCGCGCTTGCGGTCGCTGCCGGGAGGCAGTGCGCGGTACTCGGCTATCAGGCGTTCGGCGGCTTCGGCCGCTGCCGCGGCTGCCGTGGTCGGAGGGTTCGTGTCGTTCATGGGGGTGGACACTTTCTGTCAGGGCCAGTCGACCAGTGCCATGAATGCTACGAAAGTGACCACGACGGTGGCGGGTGCGGCGAGCACCAGGGCTGTGCGCCGCGCCGCGGCGCGGTGTTCCCGGGAGGTGTCCCAGCTCGCGAGCAGGACGATCAGGGCGAGCGCCAGACCCACCCACAGGACGGTCCACGCGGGCCCGGAGCTCGCGTCGAAGCGGTCGGCCCTCGCGCCGTCGCACGCGTCGCACGCCATCGGGGTGAGCCCGCCGACGGTCAGGGCGATGACCCCCATCGGCAGGGTCACGAGCGTGGAGATCAGCGGGGCGATCCAGGCCTGGGGGTCACGGGTGATGTCGCGCATGCGTACGAGTCAACCTCGCGCGCCCCGGCACCCGCATGAGTACGGCAACTCAGGCCGGCGCCGGGCCGTGCGGCTCACCGAAGGGCCGTCAGTCCCACCAGAACGACCACACCTCCTGGTCGAGCAGGTGCTTCTCCGCGTACACGTCCAGGTCGTACGGCGGGGACTGGTCGATGTTGTCCGGGCAGAACGCGTAGTGCTCGGCGGCCAGCGCGCGGGCCTCCTCCGGGGTGGTCGGCGGGCGGCCCACGGAGACGATCATCGTGTCGAAGCCGAGCACCACGACCCGGGCGTCGTAGCGGTCCTCCCAGGAGCGGAGCACCGCGCAGAGCCGGGCCACGTCGTTCTCGTGGTTCACCGGGCCGGACCAGCCGATCGCCGCCGGTATGTCCGCGCTGCGGCGGGCCGGGACGAGGGCCATGCGGGCGCCGCCGAGCCAGGTGTCCGGGTCGGCCGTGATCACGTCCGCCAGGCCCGCGGCCGCCTCGTCCGGGTCCTCACCGGCCTCCTCCGGCGCCGGGGCCAGGCCGGGCCAGGAGCCGGCGGAGCGCTCCGAGTCGTCGTTGGCCTCGCCGGCCGCGTAGTCCGTCCAATGACCCGCCAGCACCTCGTCGGCGTCGTGGTCGCCCGGATACGTCGTGATGTCCGGGCACAGGTCCCACTGCTCGGGCCACTGGCCGCGCGAGCCCCCGTTGACCAGCACCGGCAGCAGCCCGAGGCGTCGCCCGGCCGACCGCAGGGCCGTCCAGTCACGGGGAGCGGCGGGCCCGTCCGCGTACCAGAGCAGCGGTTCGTGCCAGGGGCCGTCCAGGGTGGCGTCCACCAGGGAGCCGGGCGGGAGGTCCAGGCCCGAGGAGGCCAGGGAGGGCAGAGGATTCGGGAGCGTCGCCATGGTGGTGACTGTAGGGGGCGCCACTGACAGCGCCGGATGACCAGGACAGGACCCCGGATGACCAGGACAGGACCCCGGATGACGAGAAGAGGACCAGGAGCGGGCGGCCGTCCTCGGGCATAGGGTGAAAACTCCGCGACGGACAGGAGGCCGCGATGACCGGGGCGACGACGGCGCAGGTCATGGCCGAGCTGGCCGGTCTCGACGACCCGAAGATGCGCGCGGTCAACGAGAGGCACGGCGACGACCACGGCGTCCACCTCGGCAAGCTCCGCGCCCTCGCCAAGCGGCTGAAGACACAGCAGGACCTCGCCCGCGAACTCTGGGCGACCGATGACACCGCGGCCCGGCTCCTGGCGGTCCTGATCTCGCGGCCGAAGGCCTACGGCCGCGACGAGCTGGACACCATGCTGCGCGAGGCGCGCGTCCCCAAGGTGCACGACTGGTCCGTCAACTACGTGGTGAAGAAGAGCCCGTACGCCGAGGAGCTGCGCCTCGCCTGGACCGAGGACCCCGATCCCGTGGTGGCGAGCGCCGGATGGGCGCTGACGACCGAGCGGGTGGCGAAGAAGTCCGGCGGACTCGACCTCGCCGGGCTGCTGGACACCGTGGAGGCGGAGATGAAGGACGCCCCGGACCGCCTCCAGTGGGCGATGAACCACTGCCTGGCCCAGATCGGCATCGAGCATCCCGGACACCGCGCCCGCGCGGTCGCCATCGGTGAGCGCCTGGAGGTGCTCAAGGACTACCCGACCCCGCCGAACTGCACGTCGCCGTTCGCGCCGGCGTGGATCGCCGAGATGGTGCGCCGGCAGGAGGAGAAGCAGGCCGCGCCGTAGCGGGACCGCGTGACGTCCGGGTGACATCGGGCGACTCGGTTCCGCGGGAGGGCCGTCCGGCCGGTGCGCGCGTATCGTCGCGGTGGCCTGTTCCCGGCGACCTCTCTGGGTGGTTCCATGAACAAGATCGTCTCGTCCGTCTCGGTCTCCCTCGACGGCTTCTTCGAGGGCCCCGACCGGGACATCGCATGGCACTCCGTCGACGAGGAGGTCCACCAGCACTTCAACGACTACCTCCGGACGGCGGGCGCGTTCGTCGAGGGGCGCGTCACCTACCAGTTGATGGAGGAGTTCTGGCCGACCGCCGACCAGGACCCCGCCAGCGACGGGCCGATGGCCGAATTCGCGGGCATCTGGCGGGACATGCCGAAGTACGTCTACTCCCGGACGCTGGAGAGCGTGGGGCCGGGGGCGACCCTGCTGCGCGAGGTGGACCGGGACGAGGTGTGCGCGGTGCGTGACGCGGCCGCCGGGGACCTGATCGTCGGCGGGGCGGACCTGGTGGAGACGTTCCGGCGGCTGGACCTCGTGGACGAGTACCGCGTCTACGTCCACCCCGTCCTCCTCGGCCGGGGCCGCCCCTTCTTCGGGGAGGCTGCGGACCTGCAGGGGCTGCGGCTCCTGGAGAGCCGGGCGTTCGGCAACGGCGTGGTGCTCCTGCGGTACGAGACGGATCCGGCACAGGCTGATGCGTGAACCGTACGTACGGTTCACGCATCAGCCTCTGTAGGGCGAACCGGCGTCAGTACATGAGGGCGTCCGCCAGGTCCGACTGCCAGTAGGTGACGAAGCCGTTGTCGTCCCAGTGGGCCTCCGCCGGGAGCTTCAGCCTGGTGGGCGTCTCGTACGTCGAGCCGTCGCGCTCGGCGAAGTGCACGGACAGGTTCTTGCTCTTGTGGAGCTGGCTCTGGCCGGGCTCGCCGGTCAGGCCGATGCCTGCGTACGCCTCCTCGCCGGGCGCGAGCGTGACCACGGCCTGGGGCTTGCTGTCCTCCAGGATCCGGAAGACGGACTGGGCGCCGTCGAAGCCGAGGCGCGGGGCGTAGTAGGCGTCGCAGAGGCCGGAGCCGGTGTTCTTGAGCGTCAGCAGCAGGTGGTTGATCGGGCGGGTCACCTTGGTGACCGTCACCGCGGTGTTCGCCGTCGTGCAGGCGGTGCGGGGCGTGGCGGAGGCCGGGGCCGCCTTCTCGGTGCCGCTGTGGGCGGTGCCGTTCCCGTTGCCGCCGGCGTGCTTGCCCTGGGCGGGGGTCGAGGCGTTCTCGGCGGGGGTGCCGGTCTGCGGCGCGGTGGTCTCCGAGGTCTGCGGCGTCTGCGGGGCGGTGGACTCCGTCGTGGCGGCCGGGGCCGGGCCCGCGCTCTTCGTGCCTTCGTTCCCGCCGCAGGCGGTCAGCGAGAGGGCGGCCACGAGTGCGGTGGCGGCGAGAGCGGTGGTGCGGATGCGGTTGGTGCGCATGGCGGTGGTACTCCCCGTGTTCGGTACGTCCGTCGGTACGTCGGTCGGTGCTGCGGTCTGGTCCGAGCTTGTGGGGTGGCCGGTTTCGGCCGCAACGCCCGGCGAACCATTGGGGACGCCGGAACGTCTACGCGTACGGTGACCTGCAGGAATTCCGCGTCCCTGGAACGCCGTTCCGGGACGACCAGGGAGGGGAACGCCGTCGTGGCGACGCCGGAGGCCGAGCAGTTCGCGGCCCTGCTGAAGGAACTGAAGGACCGTTCGGGGCGCAGCTACGGGGTTCTGGCCGGGAGACTGCACGTCAGTACGTCGACCCTCCACCGGTACTGCAACGGGGACGCCGTGCCCAACGAGTACGCCCCCGTCGAGCGGTTCGCCCGGCTGTGCGGGGCGGCGGGGGACGAGCTGGTGGAGGTGCACCGGCGGTGGATCGTGGCGGACGCGGCCCGGCGGCGGCCGGCGGGGGCGCCGGTTCCGCTTCCGGTTCCGGCCACGTCTGTGCCGGTGGCCGCGCCTGAGCCCGTTCCCGCGCCTGAGGCCGTCGTGCCCGAGTCTGCTCCCGGCCGCTCCCCCTGGGCCCGGCTCTCCCGGCGTACGCGGGTGCTCCTCGCCGCCGCAGGGGTCGCCGCCCTCCTCGTGCCGGCCGGCGTCGTCGCCGCCGATCTCGTCGGGGCGCGGGCCGAAGGCGGCGCGGGCGCTCAGGACCGGGCCGGCCGGGCGGGCGGCGACGCCCTCGCGCCCCCTGCCCCCAGCGGATCCGGGCCCCTTGCGTCCCCCTCCTCCCCGTCCGCGAGCGCTTCCCCGTCCCCGTCCCCCGGTGCGCCCTCGGCCGTGCCCTCGGCGGAGCCGGGCGCACCCGCCGCCGAATCCGGTACGAAGCAGCCGCAGGGAGGCGGCAGCGGTACGGGTCTCGGCGCGCCCCCGGCCGTCACCATCTCCTCGTACAACTGGGACGAGCCCTGCGGGCAGTTCTACCTGCTGGACCGGGGGCCGGAGGGCGTCGATCCGCCGCCCCCTCCGCAGGACCGGCGCGGGTGGGCGCGGAAGTACGGCGGGGTGGAGGGCGGGAACACGCTCCTCCAGCTGACCGTTCAGGGGACCTCGCGCGAGGCGGTCGTCCTGAAGGGCCTGTACGTGCGGGTGCTCTCCCGCAAGATGCCACTGCCCTGGACGGCGTACCTGATGGGGAACGGCTGCGGCAGCAGCATCGTGCCGCAGACCTTCGCCTCCGACCTGGACACCGGGCATCCGATCATCACGCCCGTACCGGGGACGCAGGGCGACCGTACGATCCCGGCCGAGCCGTTCCCGTACAAGGTGTCGTCCGAGGACGTGGAGGTCTTCAACCTCGACATGAAGGCCACCGGCTACGACGTCACCTGGTACCTGGAGCTGAAGTGGAGCAGCGGCGGGCGTGAGGGGATGCTGCGGATCGACGACCACGGGAAGCCGTTCCGGACGAGCGGCATGCGGGGGCGGCCGATGTACACGTACGGCAACGACGAGGTGAAGTGGGAGGCGTACCAGGCGGGTCGAGCCGGCTGAGGGAGGGGCGGGCCGCTGTCCGTGGCAGCGGCCCGCCCCCGTTTGATGAGGGCGTCGCGCCCCAGCGGCGGAGGTCGGCCGGTCGCGGCCTGGGCGGTGGTCTCGTCGAACGGTGTCGGGTCCCCGGCCGACCGGCCCCGCAGGGTCAGGGCCGTGCCCCGGGCGTGGTGCGGGCCGCCGTGGCCGATGACGGTTTCCGGGCCGGCCGTGGCGTACCGGTCCCGTGCCGGGGCCGCGCTCCCGCCCGTGCGCCAGGGAACCGAGCCGGGTCCGAACCGGGCGCCGAGCCGGGTGAGGTGGCCGCGGACGACCTCGGTCGCCGTGGCGGGGCGGGCGGGCGGGGCGGGCGGCAGGTGGACCAGGCGGCCGTCGAGCGGGAGGGCTTCGCTGGTGGTGAGCGGGGCGAGCGTCGGCGCGGATGTCAACGGGTCCTCCGGGATGGTCCGGTGGTGGGTGTCCGGGGCGGGGCGGCGCGTTTCGGACGACCGGAGACGGGCTGTTAGTTAGGTTAGCTAACCATGCTTGCCCTGGTGGCGGGGTGGAGGACTTCCGCCGGATCAGGTTGCGCGGCGGGGGATTTGGGGCCAGGCGGGCCCGCAGGGTGAAGGGGGGCCTGGCCATGCCCGTACCGAGGAGTACAGTCTCCGACGCCCTGGCAAGCCCGTCCCGGTGCGGCGACGCTCCGGACGGCGGGCGGCCCCGCCCCCGTACCCCCAGGTGACCATGTCCGGCATAGCCGAAGCCTCCGAACGAGCCGAACCGGATCCGCGCGACCGTACGCAGACCGGTGCGCAGGCAGAACTCGACCCGGACGCGTGCGAGGAGCGATCCCTGCGGCTCAGACGCAGGCTGGAGCGGCTGATCGGGATCGCGGCCACCGAGGGGAACTCGCTGCTCCCGCTCCGCAACGGCGACGAGATCTTCGGCGCGATGCTGAAGGCGATCCGGTCCGCCGGGCACACCATCGACATGATGACCTTCGTCTACTGGCGCGGCGACATCGCCCAGGAGTTCGCCGAGGCGCTCGCCGACCGGGCCCGGGCCGGCGTCCGGGTCCGGCTGATGCTCGACGGCTTCGGCTGCCGGCTGATCGAGAAGGACCAGCTCGCCCTGATGGACGAGGCCGGGGTGACCATCGCCTGGTTCAGGAAGCCGCTCCACCTGTCGCCCCTCAAGCAGAACCACCGCTGCCACCGCAAGGTCCTCGTCATCGACGAGTCCACCGCGTTCACCGGCGGCGTCGGCATAGCCGAGGAGTGGTGCGGCGACGCCCGCGACGAGAACGAGTGGCGGGACACCCATGTACAGGTCCGCGGCCCCGCCGTCGACGGACTGGCTGCCGCCTTCGCGCAGAACTGGGCCGAGTGCCAGGAGGAGCTCTTCGACGAGCGCGACCGGTTCGTGGCGAGCGACCACCACGGTGACGCGGTCGTCCAGGTGGTCCGTGGTTCGTCGTCCTTCGGCTGGCAGGACATGCAGACCCTGATGCGGGTCGTCCTCGAATCCGCCGAGGAACGCATCCGCCTCACCACCGCCTACTTCGCGCCCGACGACTACTTCACCGCTCTGCTCTGCGCCGCCGCCCGGCGCGGGGTGGAAGTCGAGATCCTGCTGCCGGGCCCGCACACCGACAAGCGGGTCTGCCAGCTGGCCGGACAGCGCCACTACGAGGAACTCACCGGGTGCGGGGTGAAGATCTACCAGTACCAGCCGACGATGCTGCACACGAAGACCGTCACCATCGACCGGGTCGCCTCCCTCATCGGCTCCACCAATTTCAACCGGCGCTCCCTCGACCACGACGAGGAGGTCATGCTCGCGGTCATGGACCGCGACTTCACCGAGGCGCTCGACGGCCACTTCGACGAGGACCGTGAGAAGAGCGTGCTGATCGAGCGGGGCCGGTGGAAGAGGCGCGATGTCCTCCAGAGGGTGCGGGAAGCGGCCGTCGTGCCGATCCGCCGCTATCTCTGAGACCGGATTCGCGCGTGTGCCCGGGGGCTGACCGGGCAGGCGGGGAGAGCAGCGTCCGTCGTGTGAAGGGAAGGGCCCATGAGCGTCTCAGCCGACACCTCGCCGGCACCGGCAGCCGCGGTGATCACCGAGCCCCTGCCCGACCTCCAGCTCCAGCTGCTCATCCAGCTCCTGGACGAGGACCCGCGCTCGAGCCTGCCCCTCACCCTCACCCACCCCGGCGGTCTGCTGCACGGCGATGTGATCGGGCACGAGCAGTGGAAGGCCGAGTGGTCCAGGAGCCTGCGCCAGGTCGAGGGCGAGGGTGCCAACCTGCTGGCCGAGTTCCCCGAGACGGTCGACCAGGGCGTACGGGAGCTGCACGGCCAGGAGCAGGACGCGCAGGCGGCCCGGCTGCCGCGCTGGATCCACCTGCGGGACGTGACGCTGCTCGGCGGGGCCATGAGCGCGGTCTCGCTGCCGCTGTGGCGCGGGCGGCTCTCGGACGTGTCGGGGTGGGCGCTGGGGCGCCCCCAGTGAGGTCGTACGCACGGAATCGGCCCCGGCGCCTGTGAGGGCGCCGGGGCCGGCCTACGTACGGCTGGGTGAGGTCAGAGCCGCTCGGGCGTCCGGATGCCGAGCAGCTCCATGCCCTGGTGCAGCGTGCGGGCGGTCAGCTCCACCAGGAAGAGCCGGTTCTCGACGACCTCGGGTGCGTTGTCCGGGCTGAGCACCTGGCACTGGTCGTAGAACGTGGTGAGGTGCGACGCCAGCTGGTACAGATACGCGGCCAGCTTGTGCGGCTCGTAGCCGGAGGCGACCTCGCCGAGTACCTCGCCGAACTGGTCCAGGTGCAGGCCGAGCGCGCGCTCCGCCGGGGCCAGCGCCAGCTCCGGGTGGGCGGCCGGGGCCGCGTCGCCCGCCTTGCGCAGGATCGACCGGATCCGGGCGTACGCGTACTGGAGGTACACCGACGTGTCGCCGTTCAGCGACACCATCTGGTCCAGGTCGAACTTGTAGTCCCGCACGGCGGAGGTCGACAGGTCGGCGTACTTCACGGCCCCGACGCCGACGTACCGGCCGTTCTCCACGATCTCGTCCTCGGAGAGCCCGACCTTCCCGGCCTTCTCCCGCACGACCGCCGTGGCCCGGGAGACCGCCTCGTCGAGGAGGTCCTCCAGCCGCACGCTCTCGCCCTCACGGGTCTTGAACGGCTTGCCGTCCTTGCCGAGGACCGTGCCGAACGCGAGCTGCACCGCCTGCACGTCCTCGTTGAGCCAACCGGCCCGGCGGGCCGTCTCGAAGACCATCCTGAAGTGCAGCGACTGCCGGGCGTCCACCACGTAGAGCAGGGTGTCGGCCTTGAGGTCCTGGACCCGGTTGCGGATAGCGGAGAGGTCGGTCGCCGCGTAGCCGTAGCCGCCGTTCGTCTTCTTCACGATGAGCGGGACCTTGTTGCCGTCCGGGCCCAGCACATCGTCGAAGAACACGCACAGCGCACCCTCGGAGCGGACGGCGACACCCGTCTCCTCCAGGATCCGGCAGGTCTCCTCCAGCATGTCGTTGTAACCGGACTCACCGACGATGTCGGGGTCGCGGATCTCCATGTCGAGCTTGTCGAAGACGGAGTGGAAGTAGATCTTCGACTCGTCGACGAAGCCCTGCCACAGCTGGAGCGTCTCGGGGTCCCCGGACTGGAGGGCCACCACCCGGTCCCGCGAACGCGCCTTGAACTCCTCGTCGGAGTCGAACAGGGCACGCGACGCCTTGTAGACCCGGTTCAGCGTCGACATCGCCGCCTCGCCGTCCGCCGCGTCGCCCTCGTGCTTCAGGGCCCCGGGGTGCTCGGTCAGATACTGGATGAGCATGCCGAACTGGGTGCCCCAGTCGCCGATGTGGTGGCGCCGGACCACGCTCTCGCCGGTGAACTCCAGGATCCGGACCATCGCGTCGCCGATGACCGCCGACCGCAGGTGGCCGACGTGCATCTCCTTGGCCACGTTCGGCTGGGCGTAGTCGATGACCGTGGTCCCGGCCGCCGCGTCCACCGGCACGCCGAGGCGGCCCTCGGCGTCGGCGGCCCGGGCGGCCAGCGTCTCGATGATCGCCTTGTCCGCGAGCGTGACGTTGAGGAAGCCGGGGCCGGAGACCTCGATGTCCTTGATCAGCTCACCCGCCGGGAGGGCGGCCGTGACCTGGCCGGCCAGCTCCCGCGGGTTGCCCTTGAGCTTCTTGGCGAGCGCCAGGATGCCGTTGGCCTGGAAGTCGGCCCGGTCGCTTCGGCGCAGCAGCGGGTCCGCGGTGCCGGCATCCGGCAGAGCTGCCGTCAGGGCGTCCGCCAGCTGCTGCTGGAGCGTGGAAGCGAGGGAAGGGACCGAGGCCATGGCTGGCTGCCGTTTCCGTAGGGGTACAAGGGATCTCCCCAGTATTCCACGGGGCGTAAAGCCGTTTTCGCGCTACGGGGGGTAGCTGGGAGAATGGTCGGTAACCCACTGGGACCGACAGACGAGAGAAGGACGTGCCGACCGTGGCCGAGAGTCAGACCAGCACCGAGACCGACTGGGTCTCCCGCTTCGCGGACGATGTCATCGCCGAATCGGAGCGTCGTGCGCCTGGCAAACCGGTCGTCGTCGCCTCCGGCCTGTCCCCGTCGGGCCCGATCCACCTCGGCAACCTCCGTGAGGTCATGACCCCGCACCTGGTCGCGGACGAGATCCGCCGCCGCGGGCACACCGTGCGCCACCTGATCTCCTGGGACGACTACGACCGCTACCGGAAGGTCCCCAACGGGGTCCCCGGGGTCGACGCGTCCTGGGCCGAGCACATCGGCAAGCCGCTGACCTCGGTGCCCGCCCCGGCCGGCTCCGCGCACGCGAACTGGGCCGAGCACTTCAAGGCCGCCATGACGGCGGCCCTGGACGAGCTGGGCGTCGAGTACGACGGGATCAGCCAGACGGAGCAGTACACCGCGGGGACCTACCGCGAGCAGGTCCTGCACGCGATGAAGCACCGGGCCGGCATCGACGCCGTACTGGACCGCTACCGGACGAAGAAGGACCCGGCCGCCCAGAACAAGGGCGGTAAGAAGCCGCAGCAGCAGAAGAAGGTCGACGAGGCCGAGCTGGAGGCCGCCGAGGGCTCCGGTGCCGCCGACGAGGACGACGGCAGCGGCAACAGCGCCGGCTACTTCCCGTACAAGCCGTACTGCGGCAACTGCGAGAAGGACCTCACCGTCGTCACCTCCTACGACGACGACACCACCGAGCTGAACTACACCTGTTCGGCGTGCGGCTTCGCCGAGACGGTGCGGCTCAACGAGTTCAACCGCGGCAAGCTGGTGTGGAAGGTCGACTGGCCGATGCGCTGGGCGTACGAGGGTGTGATCTTCGAGCCCAGCGGCGTCGACCACTCCTCGCCCGGCTCCTCCTTCGTCGTCGGCGGCCAGATCGTCCGCGAGGTCTTCGACGGCGTGCAGCCCATCGGGCCCATGTACGCCTTCGTGGGCATCTCCGGCATGGCCAAGATGTCCTCCAGCAAGGGCGGGGTCCCCACCCCGGCCGACGCGCTGGAGATCATGGAGGCGCCGCTGCTGCGCTGGCTCTACGCCCGCCGCAGGCCCAACCAGTCGTTCAAGATCGCCTTCGACCAGGAGATCCAGCGGCTGTACGACGAGTGGGACTCGCTGGGCCGCAAGGTCGCCGACGGCACGGTGCTGCCCGCCGACGCCGCCGCGTACTCGCGGGCCGTCCGCACGGCCGCCGGGGAGCTTCCGAGCACCCCGCGCCCGCTGCCGTACCGGACGCTCGCCTCGGTCGCCGACATCACGGCCGGCGCCGAGGACCAGACGCTGCGCATCCTCAGCGAGCTCGACCCGGAGAACCCGCTGACCTCGCTGGACGAGGCGCGCCCGCGGCTCGACCGCGCCGAGAACTGGATCACCACCCAGGTCCCGGCCGAGGCCCGCACCATCGTCCGCGACGAGGCCGACAAGGAGCTCCTGGGCTCGCTCGACGACCAGGGCCGCGAGTCGCTGCGCCTCCTCCTGGAGGGGCTGGACACGCACTGGTCGCTGGACGGGCTCACCACGCTCGTCTACGGCGTGCCGAAGGTGCTGGCCGGCCTGGAACCGGACGCCAAGCCGACGCCCGAGCTGAAGGCCGCCCAGCGGTCCTTCTTCGCCCTGCTCTACCGGCTGCTCGTCAGCCGCGACACGGGGCCGCGCCTGCCCACACTGCTGCTCGCGGTGGGGGCGGAGCGGGTGCGCGGGCTGCTGGGCGCGTAACGTCGCACGTGCAGATGGCGAAGGGCCGCCGTCCGGGAGGAGTTCCCGGGCGGCGGCCCTTTCGTCTCTCTGTCCGTCCGTCCGTACGTTCCGGGTCAGGCGCTCTGGTCGGCCGTCGCGCGCTGCGTGTAGAGGTCCTTGAACTGCGGCATCAGGTCCTGGAGCAGCGCGGTCGAGCGCGGGTGGTGCACATTGCGCCGGTCGGCCAGGTGGATGTCGAGGGTCTCGATGTTCGGGTACTCACCCACCTCGTCCGTGTACGCGCTGAACTCCTCGTACGCGCGGTCGGCGAAGTCGTTGTCCTCCTGGGACCACTCCTCCAGCTGCGGCGCGTCCTCGGGTCCGGGCGCGGGCACGGCGGGCGGCTCCTCGTCGGCGGCCTGCTGCACGGGCGGTACGGGCTCTGCCTGCTGTACGGGCTCCGCCGCCTCCTGGGGCTCCTCGCGGCGGGGGTGCGGGACCGCGCCGATCGTGCCGACGTTGCCGAGGGGGCGGGTGCGGCCGGGGCCCAGGGGGACGGCGGCCGGCGTGGGTTCCAGGCCCTCGGCGTGCTGCGGGTCGTACGCGCTCGCGTGCGGGGCCTCCGGCAGCTTCTGGGCGGCGAACCAGGGGCTGTCGTGGGTGGGCGGGGCCTGGGGGGTCTCCAGCGCCTGCTGCTGCGGGTGTTGGGGCTGTTGCCGGGGCTCCTGCTTCTGGAGCGACGGCGGCTGGTGCTGCTGCGGGTGCTGCTGGGCCTGCTCCTGCTGCGGCACCTGGTGCTCGCGCCCCTGCTCGTACCCGTGCTCCTGGTTCTGCTCCCGGTCCTGCGCCCGCTGGGGCTCGTAGGGCAGTTCGGCCTTCGGGGCGGGCGGCAGCAGGGCCGGCTCGATGCCGGCGGCGGCGAGTCCGGCCGGGGCGGTCTCGGCGAGCGGGACGCCGTACTTCGCCAGCCGCAGCGGCATCATCGACTCGACGGGCGCCTTGCGGCGCCAGTTGCGGCCGAACCGGGCCTGGAGGCGGGCCTGGTAGATCAGCCGTTCCTGTTCGAGCTTGATGACCTGTTCGTAACTGCGCAGCTCCCACAGCTTCATGCGCCGCCACAGCTTGAACGTCGGTATGGGGGAGAGCAGCCAGCGGGTGAGGCGCACGCCCTCCATGTGCTTGTCGGCCGTGATGTCCGCGATGCGGCCCACCGCGTGCCGGGCGGCCTCCACGGAGACGACGAACAGGACCGGGATCACCGCGTGCATCGCGGTGCCGAGCGGATCGGGCCAGGAGGCGGCACCGTTGAACGCGATGGTCGCCGCGGTCAGCAGCCACGCCGTCTGGCGCAGCAGCGGGAACGGGATCCGCATCCACGTCAGCAGCAGGTCCAGCGCGAGCAGGACACAGATGCCCGCGTCGATACCGATGGGGAAGACCAGGGAGAACGAGCCGAACCCCTTGGCCTCGGCCAGCTCGCGCACGGCCGCGTAGGAGCCCGCGAACCCGATCGCGGCGATGATCACCGCACCCGCGACGACGACTCCGATGAGTATCCGGTGTGTGCGTGTCAGCGGTATGGCGGCCACCGGCGCTCCCCTCCCCGACTTCTTCTCTCCGTCCGGCATCCGACGTCCGGCGCTGGCACAGCCTGGCACATGTGTACGAGTCACGTGGCGCGGGGAGGGGTGAAGCCCGGCCCTCGGGGGAGGACCGGGCTTCCGAAAACGCTGTGCGGCCAGGGAGTTCGGGCTTCCGGGCCGGCTCAGGTCACGACTTGGGCGTGGCCTCCGACTCGGGCTCCTCGTCGCCCTTCTTCTCTTCCTTCTTCGCATCCCCGGCCGACGGGGAGGCCTCCGCGCTGCCGGCACCGGCGGTGGCGTCGACCTTGCCGACCGCTTCCTTCGCCGCCTTCTGGGCGCCCTTGAGGATGTCAGCGGCGGAGGGGGTCTTCGCCCCCGCGTAGCCCGCGCCGTTGTACGTCAGGATGACGACGACATTGCCCGTACGGGCCACGACCGTGGCGTACTCGAAGTCCTCGTCCGTCTTGTTGAGCTGGTACGTGATCGCCGTGGCCTCGTCGCCGACGCCCGGGGCGGCGGCCGCGACGACCTTCTGCGCGCCCTCGCTCGCCTTCTCCTTGGCGACCTGCTTCGTGTAGTCCTCGGTGGCGCGCGCGGCGCCGCTGCCCAGGGACTGGTCCGAGTCGAAGCGGGTGAAGGCGACGGACAGCCAGCGGTACTGCGAGCCCTTGACGCCCTTGTCGTCCAACCCGTTCCACGAGCAGCTGCCGCGCACCGAGAGGTCGCTGGAGCGGCCGGCGGTGCCGCCCTCCTTCTTGACTCCGGGCACCAGGTCCTTGACCGTCTTCTTCGCGATCGAGGAGCAGGCGTCGGGCAGGTCGGTGAACTTCGCCGGCTGGACCGCGGGCTTCGTCGGCTCGGCCCCGGCGGCGTCGGACGACGAGGAGGAGCCCGCGTTCTTCTTGGCGTCGGAGCCGGAGTCCGACGAGCAGCCGACGGCTACGAGCATCACCGGAACGGCGGCGCAGGCGAGTATGCGGGACAGTCGCGGAGCTGATCGGTGCATGGTTCCTTCACTCGGACGGCACTAAGGTCTCGTTCGTTGTGCCACGGTACGACGGGCGGCGGCCCCGCGGTGTCCCGGTCACGGTCCCGGCCGGCCCGCGGACCGGCCGCCCGGAGGCCCCGGGGCCGGACCTACTCGCTGATCACCTCGGCCAGCTTCCGGGCCAGTGCCTGGGCCTTGTCCTGCAGTTCCCTGCTGTCGGGCACCTTGGTGACGAGGGCCGGCTGCTCGCCGTACCGGACGGTCACGATCACGTTCGATGTGCGGAATACCACGCTCACCGTGCGGTGCTGTGCGGTGGAACCTGCCCGAGTGAGGAGATCATCCAGAAATGCGGCATCTCCGAGCCCGCTGATCACCCGCGGCCGCAGGTCCTGGTCGCCGCTGCCCGTGGCGCCCGGGGTGCCGGAGGGGGAGCCGGAAGAGGGGCCCGCGGAGTCGGAGGCGGACGCCGAGGGATCCACCGAGCCCTTGCCGTCACCGGGCTTCCCGGTCTCCTTCTCCTGCCCCTTCTTCTCGCCCTTCTCGCCCCCCGGGCTCTCCGGCGCGCCCTTCTCCGGGGCCGTGCCGGGCGTGGCGTTCGCCGACAGGTCGGCCGCGTTCTCCTTCTTCACGTACAGGGCGCGGGCGCGGTCGTCGTCGCTCACCGCGGGGTCGTACGACACGACACGTTCGAAGTCGATCGAGAGGTTCCGGGAGGAGTCGGGGACGTTGGACTTCCAGCTGCAGCCGACCTTGCGGTCGGTGTCGTACGTGATGGTCGGCGACCCCCGCAACGTCTTCTCCTGCTGCTGCCGGGGCAGCTCCGCGACGCCCGGGAGCAGGTCCTTGAGCGTGGAGGCCGGGACCGCGCGGCAGGGTGCGGGCAGGGTCCTGTACTTGCCCGGGGGTGCGGTGGTGACGGCGGGGCCGCCCGGCTTGCTGTCGGCGTCGGTGGCACTGCCGTCGGAGCCGGCACTGCAGCCGGCGGCGAGCGCTGCGAGGAGCGCGACGCCGGGTACGTACGCCATGTGTCGCACCGTCCCAGGCTCCCTTCGGTACGGAAAACGTGTTGCCGCCCGGAGGCGGCCGATGGACACAATGTGTATCGCACGCGCCGCTGTGAATGCCGGTCGGCCGACTTGTTTGCCGATCTTGGGCCCGGTTTTGCGCTTTCAGTCTTTTCGGGGAGTCTCGGGGGAATCGAGGAGTTATGTCGTACGTAGAGGTACCGGGGGCGAAGGTCCCCATCCGCATGTGGACCGATCCGGCGTCGGTCGAGGACGTGGCGATGCAGCAGCTGCGGAACGTGTCCACGCTGCCCTGGATCAGGGGTCTCGCCGTCATGCCGGACGTCCACTTCGGCAAGGGGGCCACGGTCGGCTCGGTGATCGCGATGCAGGGTGCGGTCTGCCCGGCCGCGGTGGGGGTCGACATCGGCTGCGGGATGTCCGCGGTCAGGACGTCCCTGACGGCGAACGATCTTCCCGGCGACCTGTCACGGCTGCGCTCCAAGATCGAAGAGGTCATTCCGGTGGGCCGCGGGATGCACGACGGTGCCGTCGACCCGGGGAAGCTGCACGGGTTCCCGACGTCCGGGTGGGACGACTTCTGGGGGCGGTTCGACGGGATCGCGGAAGCGGTCAGGTTCCGTCAGGAACGTGCCACGAAGCAGATGGGGACGCTCGGCTCGGGCAACCACATGATCGAGTTCTGTCTGGACAGTGACGGGAGCGTGTGGCTGATGCTGCACTCCGGCTCCCGGAACATCGGCAAGGAGCTGGCCGAGCACCACATCGGGATCGCGCAGAAGCTGCCGCACAACCAGGGCATCATCGACCGGGACCTGGCGGTCTTCATCTCGGACACCCCGCAGATGGGCGCCTACCGGAACGATCTGTACTGGGCGCAGGAGTACGCCAAGTACAACCGCGCGATCATGATGGCGCTCTTCAAGGACGTGGTCCGCAAGGAGTTCAAGAAGGCGAAGCCGCTCTTCGAGCAGGAGATCTCCTGTCACCACAACTACGTGGCGGAGGAGCGGTACGACGGAGCGGACCTGCTGGTCACCCGCAAGGGGGCGATCCGCGCAGGCTCCGGCGAGTACGGGATCATCCCCGGCTCGATGGGCACCAGCTCGTACATCGTCAAGGGTCTCGGCAACGAGAAGGCGTTCAACTCGGCCTCCCACGGGGCCGGTCGCCGGATGAGCCGGAACGCGGCCAAGCGGCGCTTCACGGTGCGCGACCTGGAGGAGCAGACGCGCGGTGTGGAGTGCCGCAAGGACTCCGGCGTCCTGGACGAGATCCCGGCCGCGTACAAGCCGATCGAGCAGGTCATGGAGCAGCAGCGTGACCTGGTCGAGGTCGTCGCGAAGCTCAAGCAGGTCATCTGCATCAAGGGCTGAGGCCCCATCGCCCCAGCCGCCTCGCCACCGCCCGGTCCACCGCGTCCGCTACAGGGTGCGGTGGACCTTCGTGTTGGAGGCCTGGGCGCGGGGGCGGACCACCAGGAGGTCGATGTTGACGTGGCTGGGGCGGGTGACGGCCCAGCCGATCGTGTCGGCCACGTCCTCGGCGGTGAGGGGGGCGTCCACGCCCGCGTAGACCTTGGCGGCCTTCTCGGCGTCGCCGCGGAAGCGGGTGGTGGCGAACTCGTCGGTCTTGACCATGCCGGGGGCCACCTCGATGACGCGGACCGGGGTGCCGACGATCTCCAGGCGCAGGGTCTCCGCGAGGACGTGTTCGCCGTGCTTGGCGGCCACGTAGCCGCCGCCGCCCTCGTAGGCGGAGAGGGCGGCGGTGGAGGAGAGGATCACGATCGTCCCGTCGCCGCTCGCGGTGAGGGCGGGGAGCAGGGCCTGGGTGACGTTGAGGGTGCCGATGACGTTCGTCTCGTACATCTGGCGCCAGTCGGCGGGGTCGCCGGTCGCCACCGGGTCGGCGCCCAGTGCGCCGCCCGCGTTGTTGACCAGGAGGGCCAGGGAGCGGAACGCGGTGGCGAACTCGTCGACGGCCGTGCGGTCGGTCACGTCCAGGGCGTAGGCCGTCGCCTCGTGGCCGGCCTCGGTGATCTCGGCGGCGAGCGCCTCGATCCGGTCCTTGCGGCGCGCGGTGAGCACGACCCGGAATCCGGCGGCGGCCAGCGTGCGGGCGGTCGCGGCGCCGATGCCGCTGCTCGCGCCGGTGATGACGGCGATGGGGGTGGCGGTCATGGCGATCTCCTCGGGCAGTTGATCGGTAACGGGGAAAGGATAGGCAGCCGCCGCCCGGCCGGTCCGTGTGTCCAAGGTTCGCGATATGTGAACTACATGACCCGCGTGGGCTGTGCGGGTGGGTAAGAGCGCGTCAAATTCATCTTTTCATAGGGTTAGTCGGTTCAGTCGGTATCTTCCGGGCATGGGACTGACGCGTAGAGGACTGCTGAAGCCGCTGTCCGCCGCCGCGGCGATGGCGGCGACGACGGTACTGGTGGCGGGCGGGGCGGCCGCTTCGGGCACCACGGCCGCCGGGGCGGGCGCCGCCGCGGTGCCTGCCGATCTGGTGCCTGCCGATGGAGTGCCCGTTCATGGACCCGCCCCCGCAGCCCGGGCGGACCTCTCCCACCACGGATACGTCTCCCTCTGGGGGGACCACATCGCGATCCGGATCCGGAGCGAGAACCAGGGACCCACCGACGTGACCGCCTCGACCGTACGGCTGCGCTTCTCCGCGCCGCTCGCCGCCAGCCAGGAGCTGCCGTACGGCTGTCTCCGGGCCGGCGGGGCGACCGTGCTCTGCGAGACGGGCGGGCTGCGTGCCGCCGGCGGGGCCCGCCAGACCGCGCTCGACCTGACGCTGGCGGGCAGCGCCGACGAGGTGGTCGTACGGCTGGACACCGTCTGGAACGGCGGGGCGCGGGACACGGACCGCAAGAACGACGTGCACGAGGTGCTCGCGCCCGCCACGGGGGACGCCTACGCCTTCTGAACCCGGCGCTGCCTGCCGCTACGCCGCCGCACCCCCGAACTCCCGTACGGCATCGGCGACGATCGTCTCCAGGTGGCCGTGGTGCGCGCCCCGCCAGTACACCCGGGCGCACGCCGTGCACTGGGCGAACACGTCGTACGCCTGCTGGGTGCCGTGCTCCAGCAGCTCGCTCACCGCGTCCTTGTCCGCCTCCGCCAGCGTGCCGTTGCAGGCGGTGCAGCGGGTCCACGGGGCGAGGGCCGGGGCGAAGCGGCCGAGGATGTCGCGGAGCTGCTCCTGGGGGCGGTCGCTGTAGACGTACGCCCCCGCCCAGATCTCCCGGCGGCGCAGCAGCCCGCGGTCCCGGGAGAGCAGGACACGCCGCTCCCGCGCGGAGAGGACGGCGAGTGCGGGGTCGCCGATGTCCTCGCTCTCGTACGCCGCGTCCACGCCGAGCAGCCGCAACCTGCGCGCCAGCGTGCCGAGATGGACGTCGAGGAGGAAGCGCAGGGGTGCGCCGGGGACCTGCTGGGGGCGCTCGACGGCTCGTACGTCGATGTGTTCGCCCGGTCCCGGGATGTGGGAGCGGGCCACCGGAGCGCCGTTCGCCAGGAGCGTGCCGGCCTCGGTGAGCGGGACGCCGAGGGACTCGATGACATGGCCGAGGGTGGAGGCGCCGTCGGTGCTGAGTGGTGTGGGGCCTTGCCGGCGGTCGTGCGGGACGAAGAGCCGCAGCTCAGGGGCTACTTCGAGGATGATCTCGGGTCCGTTCACCCGGTCAGGATGCCACCGGGGAGGGGTGGGCGGCCACGCATTCGGGGGCTGTGCGGGGCCTTCACGGTGGTGGCGCGAACGCCGTCGGGGGCACGCCCACCGTCGCGGTGAAGTCCCGTACCAGGTGGGCCTGGTCGCTGTAGCCGAGGTCGGCCGCCAGCCGCGCCCAGTCCACGGCGGGGTCGGACTCGGCGCGCTCCAGCGCCTCGTGGATGCGGTAGCGGAGGATGACCCACTTGGGGCCGACCCCGACGTACGCGGAGAAGAGCCGTTGCAGGGAGCGGGGGGTCAGCCCCGCGTCCCGGGCGAGCTCGCCGGCCCGGCACACCGAGCGGTCCGTACGCACCCGGTCGACCAGCTCCGTCGCCAGCGTGGCCTGCGGGTCGTGGCGCGGCGCCAGGGCGAGCAGGCAGGCGTCCAGGGCGGCGATCCGGGCGTCCTCGTCGGCCGGGTCCAGGACCGCGCCGACGGGCGGTGGCGTACGCAGCACCTCGGCGGCGGCGACCTGGCGTCCCGTCAGGTCGCTCAGGGCGTGCTCCGGCGCGAACGGGCGGAAGCCGCCGGGCCGGAACTGCACCCCGCAGACCCGGCCGCGCCCCGTCAGCTTCCGGGTGAAGAGCCCGAGGCCGATGCCCGCCACCTCGGCGTACCCGGCCCGTTCCGCCACGCTCTCGCCGGCCTCGTACCGCTGGAGGACGAGGTTCACCGACGGGTGCGGGACGACGTGGGCGGCGTAGGGCTGGTCGAGGTCCCAGTCGATGAGCCAGTAGTGCTCCAGGTAGGGGCGGAGCGCGGGGGCGGGCTCGCGGCGGCGGAAGTGGACGCGCGTGAACAGGTCCGGGGCGTCCACGATGCCCCGGGTGTCGCGGCGAGGTCCGGCGGCCATGACATCGATCCTAGGGAGCCGGCGCGGGCCTGTCGCGTTTCTTCAAGACGCGGGCGGTCCGGAGGGGGAGGGTGGGAGGCATGACGCCGAAGATCAGTGCATTGCTGGAAGCCGCCGCGGGCCGGGCCCTGCCCGTCGTGCGGGGGATCGACGACGGACAGCTTGACCGCCGGACGCCGTGCGCGGAGTACGACGTACGGGCGCTGCTGAACCACCTGTTCCTGGTGGTCGTGAACTTCCAGGCCCTCGCGGCCCGCAAGGAGGTGGATTTCGGCCAGGAGCCGGAGTTCGTGACGGGTGACTGGCGGGGCAGGTTCGGTGAGGAGACAGCCCGGCTGGTGGAGGCGTGGGATGCGCCGGGTGCAGAGGAGGGCACGACCGGGCAGATGGGGCTGCCGGCCCGGACGGTGGGGCTGATGGTGCTGGGCGATCTGACCGTGCACGCGTGGGACCTGGCGCGGGCGACGGGCGCGGAGTTCGTCCCGGATCCGGGGGTGGTCGAGGAGGTGGGGCCGGGGCTGGCGGCTCTGGCGCCGCAGGCCCGGGAGATGAAGGTGTTCGGCGAGCCGTTCCCGGTGGGGACGGGGGCTACGGCCTTCGAGCGGGTCCTGGCCGTGACGGGGCGCGATCCGGGGTGGAGCCGTCCTGCCGGGGGCTGAGTGCGGCGGGCCGGCGGCGGTCGGAGCCGGGGCGGCCGGAGGGCCGTAGAGGGGGCCGAGTGCGGCGTAAGCGTCGTCGACGATCTCCTCGGGCCCGCACCAGCGTGGCCCGCTCGGCGAGGCGGGCCGCGTGGTGGGTGCACGGGGACGGTGGCGTCGGTGCCTGCGGCGTCACCAGCAGTCGTGCCTGCGGCGTCACCAGCAGTCGCAGGCGGCGTAGATGCCGCCGAAGAGGACGGGTACCGCGACGGAGAGGGCCGGCAGCCGTCGCCCACCGCGGTCCTCCTTGAGGGGGTCGTTGCCCTCTGCATCGGCGGAGGTGGGACGGGCCGACGGGCTGAAGACTGGACTTCAGCCATATATTGGCGCGATTCGACCGGATAGGTGCACGTGGGCGGGGGCCCTGCGGGCCGTCAGGGCCAGAGGGCCCCTCGGGCCGTCAGGGCCAGACCAGGCAGTACGCCTGGTGCCCCGCGTCATGCAGCCGGTGGGAGAAGTCCTGCCACTCGTGGAGCAGCTGGTAGACGTTGAAGGCGTCGCGCGGGCCGCCGCGGTCGGGGACCGTGGACCAGATGAAGGCCGCCGCGCCGACGGACTCCTCGCCGACGCCGCGCAGGGGGTCGACGACGGTCATGGGGAGCTTGACCACCGCGTAGTCGGGGTGGAGGACGACCAGCTCCAGCGGGGGGACCTTGTGCAGGGGTATGCCCTGGATGCCGGTCAGCACCATGGCGGCCACCGTCTCCGGCTTGATCTTGGTGAACATGCCGCCCATGCCCAGCTCGTCGCCGCCCAGCTCCTCCGGGCGCATCGAGATGGGCACGCGTGCGGCGGTCGCCCCGTCCGGGGCGCCGAAGTACTTGTAGGTCACCCCCATCCCGCCACCGCTCCTGATCCCGGGGGGCGGTGTGCTCTCCGCGCCCCTGCCCTGGGCGCGCTCGGCCCTTCGCCGGTGCCGCCCTCGCCGGGCAGGCTCGGGCCCCAGGTCGTCGGTCCCTTCGCCCACTCCGCCACCGCGATGCATATCTCATCCACCCGACTACTTCTTAGGAGACACAGCCCCCGCCGCGCAACCCGATCATCGTGTCAGTGACCTCCCCCGCGGGCGTGCGGTGAAACACCTGTCCGCGAGACCGTCCGTGCCTCTGACACCATGGCATGTGTGAGCTTTCCCTATGTCGCCCCAGTTTCGCAGACGTGAGGGTGCCGACGCTCTTTCGTGATACGAGGGGAGCGCGCTCCCTGCTCACCGGTGGCCGGGATTACCTTTGATTCTCCGGCCCGGCCTCCCGACACCCGAATCGCAGATCAGGACCAAAGTGGCGTATTCATACGAAGCCCCAGTTTCGCAGTCGCTGTTCGACCGGGCGTCCGTCGTGACGCCCGGCGGCGTGAACTCACCCGTGCGTGCCTTCCGGGCTGTGGGCGGTACGCCCCGGTTCATGGTGTCCGGCACCGGTCCGTACCTCACCGACGCCGACGGCCGCGAGTACGTCGACCTCGTCTGCTCGTGGGGGCCGATGATTCTCGGCCACTCCCACCCCGAGGTCATCGCCGCCGTCCAGGAAGCGGTCTCCCGGGGCACCTCCTTCGGTACGCCGGGTGAGGGCGAGGTCGCACTGGCCGAGGAGATCGTGGCGCGGATCGAACCGGTCGAGCAGGTCCGCCTGGTCTCCTCCGGCACCGAGGCGACCATGTCGGCGATCCGGCTGGCCCGCGGCTTCACCGGCCGGGCCAAGGTCGTGAAGTTCGCCGGCTGCTACCACGGTCACGTGGATGCCCTGCTCGCCGCCGCGGGCTCGGGCCTCGCCACCTTCGGTCTGCCCGACACGCCCGGGGTCACGGGCGCCACGGCCGGGGACACCGTCGTGCTGCCGTACAACGACCTGGAGGCCGTGCGGGCCGCCTTCGCCGCGCATCCCGGCGAGATCGCCTGCGTGATCACCGAGGCCTCGCCCGGCAACATGGGCGTCGTGCCGCCCGCCGACGGCTTCAACGCCGGGCTCAAGGAGCTCTGCGCGGCGGACGGCGCCCTGTACATCTCCGACGAGGTCATGACGGGCTTCCGTACGTCCAAGGCCGGCTGGTACGGCATCGACGGCGTTCGCCCCGACCTGATGACCTTCGGCAAGGTCATGGGCGGCGGTTTCCCCGCCGCGGCCTTCGGCGGCCGCGCCGACGTGATGGCGCACCTCGCCCCGGCCGGCCCGGTCTACCAGGCGGGCACCCTCTCCGGGAACCCGGTCGCCACCGCGGCCGGCCTCGCGCAGCTGCGGCTCCTCGACGACGCGGCGTACGCGAAGATCGACGCGGTCTCCGCCGAACTGCGCTCCCTGGTAGGTGACGCGTTCACCAAGGAAGGCGTCGCGCACACCGTCTCCTCGGCGAGCAACATGTTCTCGGTCTTCTTCACCGACCAGCCGGTGCGGAACTACGACGACGCCAAGAAGCAGGAAGCCTTCCGCTTCACCGCCTTCTTCCACTCGATGCTGGAGCAGGGCGTCTACCTGCCGCCCTCCGCCTTCGAGTCCTGGTTCGTCTCCACCGCCCACGACGAGCGGGCGGTCGAGCGGATCGCCGCCGCCCTGCCCGCCGCCGCCCGTGCCGCATCGGAGGCCACCGCATGAGCGAGAACGGAAGCCGCAAGGACATCACCGTGGTGCACCTGATGCGCCACGGCGAGGTGCACAACCCGGACGGTGTGCTGTACGGGCGGCGCGCCGGGTTCAGCCTCTCCGAGCTGGGCCGGCAGATGGCCGACCGGGTCGCCGACCACCTGGAGAAGCGCGACATCACCCATGTCGTCGCCTCCCCGCTGGAGCGCGCCCAGGAGACGGCCGCGCCCATCGCCAAGTCGCACAGCCTGGACCTGGCCACCGACGAGCGGCTCATCGAGGCCGCCAACGTCTTCGAGGGCAAGACCTTCGGCGTCGGCGACGGGGCGCTGCGGAAGCCGGAGAACTGGAAGCACCTCACCAACCCGTTCAAGCCGTCCTGGGGTGAGCCGTACATCGAGCAGGTCGTCCGCATGATGGGCGCGCTCGACGCGGCCAGGGACGCGGCGCGCGGGCACGAGGCGGTCTGCGTCAGCCATCAGCTGCCGATCTGGATCGTCCGCTCGTTCGTGGAGCGCCGCAGGCTCTGGCACGATCCGCGCAAGCGCCAGTGCACGCTGGCCTCGCTGACCAGCTTCACGTACCAGGGCGACAGGATCGTCTCGGTGGGCTACTCGGAGCCGGCCAGGGACCTGGTGCCCGCGCACCTGCTGGCCGGGGCGAAGCCGGTGAAGGGGAAGTCGAAGGCCTTCGGCGCTTGACTCGCCCCCGCGCCGTGAACACACGGGACCGACCGCCACCGCGGTCGGTCCCGTTCTCGTTGCCGGTGCCGTACAGGGCGGGAGACACCGGTGTGTTGGCCGACGGGGTCCTCCCGCCGGACGCGATCGGGACGCCCTGGCCGGCCATGCTCGCCGCCGGACTCCGCGACGGGCTGCCGGGTCACCCGCAACCTCCACAACGGCGGCCACGACTACGCCTGCCGGCGCGGGTTCCTGGCGGATGCCCTGGTGAAGCCGGCGGGCATCGGCCTTGACGTGAACGCGGCAGAGTCGCAGGGTGGGGCGGGCCCGGCCCGCCGCTCGGCCGTGTGCCCCTCAGAGCTGCCCGGACGCCCCGCCGGAAGGTAAAGCGTAAAGAAACTCCCCAATTGCACGGAACCGTCGTGTTGCCCGAGGCCTCTCACTCTTCAGCAGTTTGTATGGCCTTGAGATAAAACGACCGCAGATGGGGACGGTATGCGCGACATCAATCGAAGGGGACTGCTCGGCGCGGGGCTCGGCACCGCCGCCGCGATCGGACTCGCGGGCTGCGGTTTCTCGGGTTCCTCCGGCTCCTCGGAGGGCGGCCGGCCGGGTGACGGTGACGGCGGCAAGGGCGACACCGGCAGCGGCGGCGACGGCGGAAACGCTTCGCCGAAGAGCAAGGCCCGGCTCATCGGCGACGGTTCCACCGCCGACACCGGGAAGCAGCCCCGTCAGCCCGCCGCCCCCGTCCCGCTCGAACCCGGCCAGACGCCGCCGCAGTTCGTGATCTTCTCCTGGGACGGGGCGGGCGAGGTCGGCAACGGCCTCTTCCCGCGCTTTCTCGAACTGGCGAAAGAGCACGACGCCGCGATGACCTTCTTCCTCTCCGGGCTGTATCTGCTGCCCGAGTCCAAGAAATCCCTCTACCGTCCTCCGAACAACCCCCGTGGCGCCTCCGACATCGGTTATCTCACCGACGGCCACGTCAAGGACACGCTGAAGGGCGTACGCCAGGCCTGGCTGGACGGCCATGAGATCGGCACGCACTTCAACGGGCACTTCTGCGGTGGTTCCGGTTCCGTCGAACGCTGGACCCCCGCGCAATGGCAGAGCGAGATCGATCAGGCTGTGTCGTTCGTCACGGAATGGCGGACCAACACCGGCTGGGAGAACGAGGACCCGCTGCCGTTCGACTACCGAAAGGAGTTGATCGGCGGCCGCACCCCCTGTCTGCTCGGCCAGGACAATCTCCTGCCGACCGCGAGCAAACTGGGATGGCGCTACGACGCCAGCTCGCCGGGCGGCCGCCAGATGTGGCCCGTCAAGCGTGGCGGCGTCTGGGATCTCCCGCTGCAGGGCATGCCGTTCCCCGGTCACTCCTTCGAGGTCCTCTCGATGGACTACAACATCCTCGCCAATCAGTCGAAGAATTCGACCAAGGGGATGCCCTCGCGTTATCCGGGCTGGCGCAAGCAGGCCACCGGCGCGTATCTCGCCGGTTTCGAGCGCGCCTACACGACGAATCGCGCGCCCTTCTTCATCGGCAATCACTTCGAGGAGTGGAACGGCGGCATCTATATGGATGCTGTGGAAGAAGTGATCAAGAAGACCGCCGGTAAGAAGGATGTGCGACTCGTCTCCTTCCGGCAGTTCGTCGACTGGCTCGACGTGCAGGATCCCGCGGTCCTCGCCAAGCTTCGCACCCTGGAGGTCGGACAGTCGCCCGCAGGCGGCTGGAACTCCTTCTTTAAGCAGGCCTGACAAGGGGCTTTACGGGCACCGAGGGGGGTGCGGGAGATCCCCGGAACTGCCATGCGAAACTTTTCACATGAGCTTTGGCCGCCCGTCCCGACGCCGCTTCACCCTGCTCGCCGCCACCGCCGTCGCCGGTGCCCTGACGCTGTCCGCGTGCGGGGACGGCAACAAGGCCCAGGGCGGCGGCAACACCAACTTCGTCACCGGCAGCGGGGGCATCTCCACCGTCGCGAAGGGGGAGCGCCCCGACGCTCCGAAGCTCCAGGGCGAGAGCCTGGACGGCAAGCCGCTCGACCTCGCCGACTACAAGGGCAAGGTCGTCGTGCTCAACGTCTGGGGCTCCTGGTGCGGCCCCTGCCGCCTGGAGGCGAAGTACTTCGCGAAGGTCTCCGAGGAGACCGCGGACCAGGGCGTGCAGTTCATCGGCATCAACACGCGGGACGCGCAGCGGGACCCCGCGGTGAACTTCGAGAAGGACTACGGGGTCACCTACCCGAGCTTCTTCGACCCGATCGGCAAGCTGGTCCTCCGCTTCCCCAAGGGCACCGTGAACCCGAAGGCCATCCCGTCCACCGTGGTGGTCGACCGGGAGGGGAAGATCGCGGCCCGCACGCTCCAGCCACTGGACGCCGATCAGCTGCACGGGATGATCGACCCGATCATCGCGGAGAAGTGATCCGGTGATCCCGCTCGCCGCGTACAGCGACACCGTCGCGCTCGCCCCGTACGACGACACCCTCGTGGGCACCGTCACGCTGGCCTCGTACAACGACACCGTCGTCAGCGGGGCCCTGCTGCTGGCCGTGCCCATCGCCCTGCTGGCCGGGCTCATCTCCTTCTTCTCACCCTGCGTCCTGCCGCTCGTCCCCGGGTACCTGAGTTACGTCACCGGGGTCAGCGGCACCGACCTGGCCGATGCCCGGCGCGGACGGGTGGTGGCGGGCGCCTCGCTCTTCGTCCTCGGCTTCACCGCCGTGTTCGCCTCCACCGGGGCGCTCTTCGGCTACTTCGGCGCCGAGCTCCAGATGCACTCCGAGGTGCTCAACAAGGTCCTCGGCGGCCTGATGATCCTCATGGGGATCTTCTTCATGGGGCTCCTGCCGGGGGTGACGCAGCGCGAGTTCCGCCTCCACAAGCGGCCGGTGGCCGGACTGGCCGGCGCGCCGCTGCTGGGCGCCCTGTTCGGGATCGGCTGGACGCCGTGCATCGGCCCGACGCTCTCCTCGGTGCTGTTCCTCTCCGCCGAGAGCGCCACCGCCGGACGCGGCGCGATACTGACCGTCGCGTACTGTCTCGGACTCGGCGTCCCGTTCATCCTGGCCGCGGTCGCCTTCCGCAAGGCGCTCGGCGCGTTCGGCTGGGTCAAGCGCCACTACGCCTGGGTCATGCGGATCGGCGGCGGCATGATGATCGTGACCGGACTCCTGCTGCTGACGGGTGTGTGGGCGACGCTCATGCAGCAGATGCAGACCTGGTCCAGCGGCTTCGTTGTGGGGATCTGAGTTCATGAGCAAGGCGAACAGCAGCACGGACACGGGTGCTCGTACAGAAGATGCGGCGGCCGAGCGGGAGCAGGAGCGCGTCGACCACGCGGCCGGCGATCGGCTGTCCACCGCGCCCCGTGAGGAGCGCCCCGAGTCCGATTCCGGGACCGGCGTCCCCGCCATGGGGGTGGTCGGCTGGGTCCGCTGGTTCTGGCGTCAGCTCACCTCGATGCGGGTCGCGCTGATCCTGCTCTTCCTGCTCTCCCTCGGCGCCATCCCCGGCTCGCTGATCCCGCAGACCAGCGTCGACGACCTGAAGGTCCAGAACTTCAAGGACCAGCACACCACGCTCTCCCCGATCTACGAGAAGTTCCAGCTCTTCGACGTCTACAGCTCGGTCTGGTTCTCCGCGATCTACATCCTGCTGTTCGTCTCGCTCATCGGCTGCATCGTGCCGCGCACCGGCCAGTTCGTCGACCAGCTCCGCAGCCGCCCGCCGGGCGCCCCGAAGCGGCTGACCCGGCTGCCCGCGTACACCACCTGGCGCACGGAGGCCGAGCCCGGGGCGGTCCGCGAAGCGGCCCTCGGCGTGCTGGGCAAGCGGCGCTTCCGGGCCCATGCGGCGGGCGACGCGGTCGCGGCCGAGAAGGGCTACCTCCGCGAGGCCGGGAACCTCGTCTTCCACATCGCGTTGATCGTGATGCTGGTGGCCTTCGCCGCCGGGCAGCTCTTCAAGTCCGAGGGCGGCAAGCTGGTCGTGGAGGGCGACGGCTTCGCCAACACGCTCACCCAGTACGACGACTTCAAGTCCGGATCGCTCTACGACTCCGACTCGCTGGCCCCCTTCAGCTTCGTGCTGGACGACTTCGTCGGTACGTACGAGGAGAGCGGCCCGCAGCGTGGCACGCCCCGCACCTTCGAGGCCCGGGTGAAGTACACCGAAGGTGTGGACGGCCCCGAGCGCAAGGGCGTCATCCGCGTCAACGAACCCCTCGTCGTGGACGGCACGAAGGTCTACCTCATCGCCCACGGCTACGCCCCGGTCGTCACCGTCCGGGACGGCAAGGGCAAGGTCGTCTCGCGGAACTCCGTACCGCTGCTGCCGATCGACAACAACATCACCTCCACCGGCGCGATCAAGGTGATGGACGGCTACCGCGACAGATACGGCGTCAAGACGCAGCTCGGCTTCAAGGCCTTCTTCGTCCCGACCTTCGCGGGCCACGGCAAGGGCCAGATGTTCTCGCAGTTCCCCGGCGCGGAGTTCCCGGTGCTGGCGCTGAGCGCCTACCGCGGCTCCCTCGGGGTGGACTCCGGCCTGCCGCAGAACGTGTACCAGCTCGACACGTCCAAGATGAAGGAGTTCAAGAACGAGGACGACGAGCTGCTCAAGAAGATGCTGCGCCCCGGCGAGAAGCTGGACCTGCCCGACGGCGAGGGCTCCATCACCTTCGACGGCATCGAGGAGTGGGCGAGCTTCCAGATCTCGCAGCAGCCGGGCAACGGCCTCGCGCTCGGCGGTGCCGTCGCCGCCATCGCCGGGCTCGCCGGATCGCTGTTCATCCAGCGCCGCCGGGTCTGGGTCCGGGCGGTCCGCGGCGAGGACGGGGTGACCGTCGTGGAGATGGCGGGCCTGGGCCGCAGCGAGTCCGCGAAGCTGCCGGAGGAGCTGGGCGACCTCGCGGCCGCCCTGATCACGACGGCGCCGGTCGCGCCAAAGAAGCCTGCCGCGCCGGAGAAACCCGACGCGCCGGAGAAGCCTGACGCGCCGGAGAAGCCTGACGCGAACGAGGCCGGGAGCCGGCCCGTACACCCTGCTGAAGCACCTGCCGAAGGGGCTGAGAAGTGAATCTCGCCGCCGCTACCAACGAGAGCCTGGCGCACACCAGCAATGTGCTGATCTATTCGTCGATGGCCGTCTACACCCTGGCCTTCTTCGCGCACATCGCGGAGTGGGTCCTGGGCAGCCGCAGCAAGGTCGGCCGCACGGCCGCCGCGCTGTCCGGCTCCGCGGCCGGTGCGTCCGCCCCGGTGGTCGTCACCCAGGGCGGCTCCACCTCCGTGCTGGAGCGGCCCAAGGTCGTCACCCGCGCCGCCGCCGGGGCCCGGGACGTGCCGGACGGGCCGGGGGCCGCGGGCGGCACGTTCAAGGGCGACCTGTGGGGCCGGATCGCGGTCTCGCTGACCGTGGTGGCCTTCGTCGTGGAGGCGGCCGGTGTCATCGCCCGCGCCCTGTCGGTGCAGCGGGCCCCGTGGGCCAACATGTACGAGTTCTCGATCACCTTCTCCACCGTGGCGGTCGGCTCGTACCTGGTGCTGCTCGCGCTGAGGAAGAACGTCCGCTGGATCGGTCTCCCGCTGGTCACCACGGTCCTGCTCGACCTGGGCATCGCGGTCACGACGCTCTACACCGACAGCGACCAGCTGGTGCCCGCGCTGCACTCGTACTGGCTGTGGATCCACGTCTCGACCGCGATCATCTGCGGCGCCGTCTTCTACCTCGGCGCGGTCGGCACGGTGCTCTACCTCTTCCGCGACAGCTACGAGAACAAGATCGCAGGCGGCGGTACACCGGGGAAGTTCGCCTCCTCCGTCATGGAGCGGCTGCCCTCCGCCTCGTCGCTGGACAAGTTCTCGTACCGGATCAACGCGGCGGTCTTCCCGCTGTGGACGTTCACGATCATCGCGGGCGCGATCTGGGCGGGCGACGCCTGGGGCCGGTACTGGGGCTGGGACCCCAAGGAGGTCTGGTCCTTCATCACCTGGGTCGCCTACGCCGCCTACCTGCACGCCCGCGCCACGGCCGGCTGGAAGGGCCGCAAGGCCGCCTACCTGGCGCTGGTCGCCTTCGCCTGCTGGCTGTTCAACTACTACGGCGTGAACATCTTCGTCACCGGTCTGCACTCCTACGCCGGGGTCTGAGACCGCGTACGTACGCCGGGGTCCGAGACCGCGTACGCACGAGGGCGCCCCGGACGGATACCGAAACCGTCCGGGGCGCCTTCGTGCGTCGTCAGCTCAGCGGGGTGTCCAGGACCGCCTTGCGGTGGCTGAACGTCTCCAGGGAGTACCGGCCGTGGTAGTTGCCCATGCCGCTCTCGCCGACACCGCCGAACGGCAGGTCCGGGACGGTCAGATGGGCCAGAGGCAGCCCGATGCCGACCCCGCCCGACGAGGTCTCGGCCAGCAGCCGCTCCCGTACGGCGGGGGAGTCGGTGAACGCGTACAGCGCGAGCGGCTTGTCCCGGTCGTTGATGAAGCCGATGGCCCCGTCCAGGCCGTCCACCGTGACCAGCGGCAGGATCGGGCCGAAGATCTCCTCGCCCATCACGGGCGCGTCCGGCGCGACATCGGCCAGGACGGTCGGCGCGATGTACTTGGTGTCCCGGTCGTGGGTGCCGCCGGTCACCGTACGGCCGGAGTCCAGCAGTCCGGTGAGCCGGTCGAAGTGACGCTCGTTCACGATCCGCCCGTACTCCGGGTGCTCGGCCGGATCCGCCCCGAACAGCCCCTCCACGGCCGCTGCCAGCGCCTCCGCGAGGGCCGGGGCGGTCTCCGGGTCGGTCAGCACGTAGTCGGGGGCCACACAGGTCTGCCCGGCGTTGAGGAACTTGCCCGAGGCCAGCCGCCCGGCCACGGCCTCCAGGTCCGTGCCCCGGTCGACGAAGACCGGGGACTTGCCGCCGAGCTCCAGGGTGACCGGAGTGAGGTGCTTGGCGGCGGCGGCCATGACGATCCGGCCGACCGTGCCGTTGCCGGTGTAGAAGATGTGGTCGAAGCGCTGCTCCAGCAGGGCGGTGGTCTCCTCGACCGCGCCCTCCACGACCCCGACCGCCTCCGTGTCCAGGTAGTCCGGCAACAGCCGGGCCACGGCGGCGGAGGTGGCGGGCGCCAGCTCGCTGGGCTTGACCACCACGCAGTTCCCGGCCGCCAGGGCGCCCACGACCGGGGCGAGCAGCAGCTGCACCGGGTAGTTCCAGGGCGCGATGACCAGGACGACCCCGAGCGGGTCCAGCACCGTGTGCGCGGTGGCTCCGGTGGGCGCGAGATGCGGCGGTACGGGGGCGGGCTCGGGCCGCAGCCAGTCGGCGAGGTGCTCCAGGGTGTGGTCGATCTCCCGGACCGTGAAGTCGATCTCGGTCCGGTACGCCTCCTTGCGGCTCTTGCCCAGGTCGGCGCGGAGGGCGTCCGCGAGGTCGTCACCATGCTCGGTGAGCAGGGCGCGCAGCCGCCCCAGCTGGCCGGTGCGCCAGACGAGGTCCTTGGTGCGGCCGGTGCGGAAGGTGGCGCGGAGGCGGGCGACGAGCTCGGCGGGGGTCTCTGCGGGCGTCGCGGTGGGGGTGGCGGGCATGTGGGGGCTCCTCAAGGGGGGCACGCGTGACCGTGAGAAGGTCACGCGTGCGGTAGTGCCTGCTGCTGCGTTACCCCTTCGAGGATGGCCGACGCCGCCCCCGTGACGCGCCCACCGCGCCGGTCGGAAAGATCACTCCTGCCCGCAGGAATAGCCCGTCAGGATCCGTCAGGAAGTGGGCGGGGTCTTGTCGTCGGGGCCCGTACCGCCGTCGCGGCGCCTGAGCTCCTCCTCGGCCTTCTTCGCCTCGGCCTCCGCCGTGGCCTCGGACTCGGTCCTGGCCTCCGGCTCTGCCTTCGTGGCGTCCTTGTCGTCCCTGAGGGACTTCAGGAAGTCGGGGTTGTCGTCCGGGGCGACCCACTGCTGCCGCCTGCCCGGCTGCCACGAGGAGAGTCCGGCGCCCCCGGCCGAGCTGTGCCGCACCTTGCCGGCGAAGAGCCAGCCGATGGAACCGACGACCCAGAACAGCAGGATGATGAAGACCCAGGCGATCTTGGGCAGATGCTTGGTGTCCTCCTCCGAGGTGTTCAGGCAGTCGATGAAGGCGTAGATCATCAGAGCCAGCGGCAGGATGAACATCAGGGCTCTCATGGCGCGTCCCCCAGTGGAGCGGGCGGCGGGGCTCGGTGTTCCCCGGTGTCGCGGCCAGGGTACCGGCTGGGCGCCGTGGATCCCGGGCCAGGAGCCGGGGGAGCCCCGGCGGGGCCGCGGAGGCGGGGATGACAAACTGGACCGCATGGCTTACGACGATCTCCGCTCCCTGCTCCGGGCTCTTGAACGCGATGGTGATCTCAAGCGCGTCAAGGCCGAGGTCGATCCTCACCTGGAGGTCGGCGAGATCGTCGACCGGGTGAACAAGGCGGGCGGCCCCGCCCTGCTCTTCGAGAACGTCAAGGGGTCCTCGATGCCCCTGGCCATGAACGTCTTCGGTACCGACCGGCGCCTCCTCAAGGCGCTCGGGCTGACGTCGTACAGCGACATCAGCGACAAGATCGGCGGGCTGCTCAAGCCGGAGCTGCCGCAGGGCTTCGTCGGCGTACGGGAGGCCTTCGGCAAGCTCGGGTCGATGGTCCACGTACCGCCGAAGAAGGTGAAGTCGGACGACGCGCCGGTCCAGGATGTCGTGCTGAAGGGCGACGAGGTCGACCTGGAGCAGCTGCCCGCGCTCTTCACCTGGCCCGGCGACGGCGGGTCCTTCTTCAACCTGGGCCTCACGCACACCAAGCACCCCGAGACGGGAGTGCGGAACCTGGGGCTCTACCGGCTCCAGCGCCACGACAAGCGCACGATCGGGATGCACTGGCAGATCCACAAGGACTCGGCCAACCACTACCAGGTCGCCGCCCGGCGCGGTGAGCGGCTGCCCGTCGCCATCGCCTTCGGTGCACCGCCCGCCGTGACGTACGCCTCCACCGCACCGCTGCCCGGGGACATCGACGAGTACCTCTTCGCCGGGTTCGTCCAGGGCAAGCGGATCGAGATGGTCGACTGCAAGACCGTGCCGCTCCAGGTCCCGGCCCAGGCCGAGGTCGTCATCGAAGGGTGGCTGGAGCCGGGCGAGATGCTGCCGGAGGGCCCGTTCGGGGACCACACCGGCTTCTACACCCCGCAGGAACCGTTCCCCGCACTGACCATCGACTGCGTCACCATGCGCAAGCGGCCGCTGCTCCAGTCCATCGTGGTGGGCCGCCCGCCGACCGAGGACGGGCCGCTTGGCCGGGCCACGGAGCGGTTCTTCCTGCCGCTGCTGAAGATCATCGTGCCGGACATCGTGGACTACCACCTGCCGGAGGCGGGTGGCTTCCACAACTGCGCGATCGTCTCGATCGACAAGAAGTACCCGAAGCACGCGCAGAAGGTGATGAGCGCGATCTGGGGCGCGCACATGATGTCGCTGACCAAGCTGATCGTGGTCGTCGACTCCGACTGCGACGTCCACGATCTGCACGAGGTCGCCTGGCGGGCGCTCGGCAACACCGACTACGCCCGGGACCTCACGGTCACCGAGGGCCCGGTCGACCACCTGGACCACGCCTCGTACCAGCAGTTCTGGGGCGGCAAGGCGGGCATCGACGCCACCCGGAAGCTGCCCACCGAGGGCTACACCCGGGACGGGGGCTGGCCGGAGATGGTCGAGTCCGACCCGGAGACGGCGGCGAAGGTCGACCGCCGCTGGAAGGAGTACGGACTGTGAGCAGCGCGGCGAAGGCGGCGGCGTCCGTGCCCGGTGCCGCTCCGTCGGACAGCAGGGTGAAGTCCTTTCTGCGGCTGGTGATGATCGAGCACTCGGTCTTCGCGCTCCCCTTCGCGTACATCGCCGCGCTGACCGCGATGTTCCAGCTGGACGGCACGATCCACTGGGGCGTGCTGCTGCTCGTCACGCTCGCGATGGTGGGGCTGCGGACGTTCGCGATGGCCGCCAACCGGATCATCGACCGGGAGATCGACGCCCGTAACCCGCGCACCGCGGGCCGGGAGCTGGTAACCGGTGCGGTGTCGGTGAAGTCGGCCTGGACGGGGGCGCTCGTCGCGCTCGCCGTCTTCCTGGGCGCCGCCGCCCTGCTCAACCCGCTCTGCCTGATGCTGGCGCCGCTGGCGGTCGTGCCGATGGTGGTCTACCCGTACGGCAAGCGGTTCACGAACTTCCCGCACGCCATCCTGGGGCTCGCGCAGGCCATCGGGCCGATCGGCGCCTGGCTCGCGGTGACCGGTAGCTGGTCGTGGGACGCGGTGATCCTGGGGCTGGCCGTCGGCATCTGGATCGGCGGCTTCGACCTGATCTTCGCCTGTCAGGATGTGCGGGCGGACCGGGCCCACGGGGTGCTCTCCTTCCCGGCGCGCTTCGGTATCCCGGCGGCGCTCTGGGGCGCGCGGGTCTGTCACGTGGTGACGACGGGACTGCTGGTCTGGTTCGGCCTGGCGACGGACGCCGAGGTCTTCTACTGGATCGGCATGGCGATCGTCGCGGTGGCGTTCGTCTACGAGCACCGGGTGGTGCGGCCGCACGACCTGTCCCGGCTGAACCGCGCCTTCTTCTCGGTCAACGGCTTCATCGGCATGGCGCTCTTCGCCTGCGCGCTGCTCGACCTGCTGGTGCGCGGCCTGACACCGTAGGGCTCCGGCGGCGTTTACGCCGTAAATCCGTTGGGCGTCAGACCGTGACCAGGTTGTCCGGGCCGCGGCGGGCGGACGGGCGGCGGAAGAAGAAGGCCGCCGCCACACCACCTATGAGGCCGAAGAGGTGGCCCTGCCAGCTGACGCCCGAGTCGGTCGGCAGGATGCCCCAGAGCAGCGAGCCGTAGACCACGGCGACGCCGATGCCGATGAGGACGTCCCAGGGGCGGCGGTCCACGAAGCCGCGGACCAGCAGATAGCCCAGCAGCCCGAAGACCACGCTGGAGGCGCCGAGCGTCACCGTGAACGCGGGGGCGGTCAGCCAGACGCCCACGCCGCTGATCAGGATGATCGTCACGACGACAGCGGCGAATCTGCGCAGCCCGCCGAGGGCGGCTATGAAGCCGAGGACCAGCAGCGGGACGCTGTTGGAGGCGACGTGCTCCCAGCCGCTGTGCAGGAAGGCGGCGGGCACCACGTCACGCAGCTCCGCGATCTCGCGCGGGCTGATGCCATAGGTGTCGAGCGCGTGTCCGGTCGATACGTCGATCCCTTCGAGGACCCACAGCAGGGCGACCCAGCCCACCATGAGGATGCCGGCCGTGAGCGCTCGTGCGCTGCCGGTCGTGGTGGAGCCGGTGCTGCGGTCGTCGGTCCAGTAATCGCCCATGGTCTGCCCCTGCCCCGGATTGCCGTCATCCGTGGAACGTCCCGGGCGGCCGCCCGGTTCCGGGTGCGGGGTGCCAGGGCGTGCCGGATAGGCTCGCAGGTGTGGAATCCGGGACTTCAATGACTCATCAGCAGCGGCGGCCTTGGATTGTCGGGGTGTCCGGTGCTTCGGGGACCCCCTTCGCGGCCGCCGTCCTGCGCGGGCTGCTGGCGGGCGGCGAGAGCGTGGACCTGGTGGTGAGCCGGGCCTCACGGCTCACCCTGCTGGACGAGACCGGTATCGCGTTCCGCGACGGGCACTGGCGCGAGGACCTGCGCTGTTGGCTGGAACGTGGCGCCGACGGGAAGCCGGACGCCTTCGCGGTGGGCGACGCGGAGCTGGAGCGCGTACGGCACTGGCCGGCCGGTGATCTGGCCGCCGGGCCGTCCTCCGGGTCGTACCCGGCGAAGGGGATGCTCATCGTGCCGGCCTCGACGGCCTGTGTGGCCGGAGTGGCGCTCGGCCTGTCGAAGGATCTGCTCCAGCGGGCCGCGAGCGTGACGCTCAAGGAGCGCCGCCCGCTCGTCGTCGCGGTGCGCGAGACCCCGCTGAGCGGCCAGACGCTGAAGCAGATGGTGGCCCTGGACGAGGCGGGCGCGGTCGTGCTGCCCGCCTCTCCGGCGTTCTACGCGGGCGCGACGCACATCCAGGACCTGGTGGACTTCGTCGCGGGGCGGGTGCTGGACGCGGCCGGGGTGGAGCACCGGCTGTACCGCCGCTGGGAGGGAGAGCTCGGTGCCGGCTCCCGCGGTCCGGCTGAGTGAGCGATCGGCCCGGGGGACTGAGAGGTCCGGTCAGCGCTTCTTGGTGGCGCGCGGGGCGCGGGTCTTGTCGACGCGGTGCGCGGCGGCGGGCTGGTGGGCACGCGAGCGGTTGGCCAGGTCCTGCAGCTCGCGCATCCGGGCGTAGGCCATCTCGATCGTGTACACGGTGAAGTTCACTCCTGAAGATTCGAAAGCATTTCTTGGATGTTCTAGAAGATTTGCAGGGCCTGAGTCCTGCATGCCTTAGATTCTACACGTAGACTCGCGGTACTGCTGAACAATGGAAGGTTTCAGTCATATGGACGCGGTGGACAGGCAGCTCATCCAGGCCCTCAGGGAGAACGGCAGGGCCTCGTACGCCGAGCTGGGACGGCTCGTGGGGCTCTCCGGGCCCAGCGTCACCGACCGCATCAACCGGCTGGAAACCGCCGGTGTCATCACCGGCTACCGCGCCACCGTCGACTCGGCCTCGCTCGGCCTCGGCGTCACCGCGCTGATCGGGATCTCGCTCTCGGACGCGGCCGACCACGAGGACGTGGCGCGCCGGCTCAAGGACCTCGCGGAGATCGAGGACTGCTGGTTCATCGCGGGCGACGACTCGTACATGCTCAAGGTGCGGGTCGGTGACGTGGACGGCCTGGAGAAGACGATCCGGCGTCTGAGCGGTACGAAGGGCGTCTCGCGGACCCGCACCACGATCGTGCTCTCCACCAAGTGGGAGAACCGGGTCGGGGAACTGCCCGAGGAGTCGTAGGCGCGGAGCGCCGTAGAGGGGGCCCCTCCCACCCGAAGGGCGGGGGAGTACCGTGGTTCGGGTCTGTTGTACGGAGGAAATGGGAGGCGGCCAGGTGGACGCGGGACTCAAGCGCGAGCTGGAGCAGAAGGTCCGGGCCGGCGAGCGGCTGACCCGCGAGGACGGGATCGCGCTCTACGCGTCCGACGACCTGGCGTGGCTCGGCGGGCTGGCGCACGAGGTGCGCACCCGTAAGAACGGTGACGTCGTGCACTTCAACGTCAACCGCCACCTCAACATGACCAACGTGTGCACCGCCTCGTGCGCGTACTGCTCGTTCCAGCGCAAGCCGGGCGAGAAGGACGCGTACACGATGCGGATCGAGGAGGCCGTCAGCCTCGCCAAGGCGATGGAGGGCGAGAACCTCACCGAGCTGCACATCGTCAACGGCCTCCACCCCAGCCTCCCGTGGCGCTACTACCCGCGCTCGCTCAGCGCGCTGAAGGAAGCCCTGCCGGACGTGGCGCTGAAGGCGTTCACGGCGACGGAGATCCACCACTTCGAGACCATCTCGGGCCTCTCGGCCTCCGAGATCCTCGACGAGCTGATCGAGGCCGGTCTGGAGTCGCTGACCGGCGGCGGTGCGGAGATCTTCGACTGGGAGGTCCGCCAGCACATCGTCGACCACCGCACCCACTGGGAGGACTGGTCGCGCATCCACCGTCTCGCGCACGAGAAGGGGCTCAAGACCCCGGCGACGATGCTGTACGGGCACATCGAGGAGCCCCGTCACCGCGTCGACCACGTGCTGCGGCTGCGGGAGATGCAGGACGAGACCGGCGGCTTCCAGGTCTTCATCCCGCTGCGCTACCAGCACGACTTCGTGGACATGAAGGACGGCAAGGTCCGCAACAGGCTCCAGGCGCGCACGACGATGGCGACCGGCGCCGAGGCGCTGAAGACCTTCGCCGTCTCGCGGCTGCTGTTCGACAACGTGCCGCACGTCAAGGTCTTCTGGGTGATGCACGGCGTGCAGACCGCCCAGCTCGCGCTCCAGCACGGCGCGGACGATATGGACGGCTCGGTCGTCGAGTACAAGATCACGCATGACGCCGACGACTTCGGCACGCCGAACAAGCTCGGCCGCGAGGACCTGCTCGACCTGATCCGCGACGCCGGTTTCCGGCCGGTCGAGCGGAACACCCGCTACGAGATCCTGCGCGAGTACCCGGGCCCGGAGGCGGACCGGCGGGAGTCGCCGCAGCCGATGCGGGTCTGAGCCCCGGGTCCCGCCCGCCCCTGTTTCGCACGAGAGCCCCGGTCGCCGTCCCCGGCCGGGGCTTTCTCGCGCTGTCGGGGGTTTCCGCGTTCCGGACGGGGTTGAGTGGCCGAGCGGGTAATGGTTACTCTCGCACTATGCCTCTTACCTTTGAGCTGGATCCCGCGTTCTCGCCCGCCCTGCGCGACGGCATCACCGCCCTGTGGGCCGACGTCAGCAACGCGGGTGGCGCCGTGGGCTTCGTCCCACCGGTCACGGCCGAGGAGATCCGGCCCGAACTGCTCAAGCACCTGCTCGCCATCGAGGAGGGCCGCACCCGGCTGCTCGTCGGCCGCGACGAGGACGGGGCCGTCGCCGCCACCGCTTTCCTCGCGCTGAACACCCACCGGCTGATGAAGCACTGGCTCTGGCTCTACACCGTCATGGTCCATCCCCGTCAGCAGGGCAAGGGGTACGGCCGCGACCTCATGGCCGCCACCGCCGACGCGGCCCGCTCCATCGAGGGCATCGAGGCTGTCCGCCTCACCTGCCGCGGCGGCACCGGCGCCGACCGCTTCTACGCGGCCTGTGGGTACAAGGAGGTCGGCCGGGTCCCGGGTGCCATCCGGGTCGCCCCGGGCGATGACCGCGACGACATCGTCATGCTGCTCCCGCTGGGGCCGGCGGCCGCCTGAACGGGGCCCCCGGGAACCCCCTGAACCCTGAGAATTCGGGCCATGCTTCACTGGACGGGCAGGAGTATGTCGACAGTTCATGGGAAGAGAGGGCCTGCCGTGTCCGCTGCCAAGCCGAGCGCGATGATCCGGTACACGGCGTTGCGCCTGTTGATCTTCGTGGGCTGCTTCTTCGTCGCCGGTGTCGCCGTCCACTTCGGGCTGGTGCCCTCCGGTCTCGGCGGCTCCAACGTCGTCTGGGTGATGCTGCTCGGCCTCGTCCTCTCCGCCCCGCTCAGCTATGTGCTGCTGCGCAAGCAGCGCGATGAGATGTCCGAGCAGATCGTCACCACGGTCGACCGGACGAAGGCCCGCCTCGACGCCAACCGCACCCGCGAGGACGCCGTTCAGTAAGCTTCCTCACACGCGCGCCCCTCATCGGGTGCGCCCCGTGAACCATTCCGCAGGGCCCCAGGCCGGAGCAGCCGCTCCCGTGCTGGGGCTCTTGCCGTTTCCGGGGCGCCGGGAGGCGTTTCGTCCTGTCTCTCCCTGGCTTCATGGTCAAAGAAAGGCTTTGAGGTTCTCAAAGTTCAAGTGTTAACGTGTTCGATGTGAAGACAGCAGCGCGCCTCCGTCATGCCGCGAGCCCCCCGCTCGTGGCGCGCCTGCATGTCGATCTCTGCCGCTGTATGTCCGCGGTCTGTTGCCGCAAGGTCTGATACGGCATCATGCAGCGGCGCCGCCCTTGACGCGGGCGCCGCGACCCCGTCCCCGTTCCACCGCACGACCGTACGTGTGTCCTCGTACGTCCCGATGCGTCCCCACTGGAGTGTGTCCGTGTCCGCGAATCCCGCGTCCGCCGCCCCCGAGGCCGAGCGTCCGTCCACCGGCTCCGGCCCCGGTTCACGTATACCCAAGGTCCCCTTCTGGGCCCAGATCGTCGCCGGTCTGGTCCTCGGAGTCCTGCTCGGCTGGCTGGCCCGCAGCCAGGACGTCTCCTGGCTCGTCACCACGCTCGACAAGGTCGGCTCGATCTTCGTCCAGCTGCTGAAGCTGGCCGTCGCCCCGCTGGTCTTCTTCGCGATCCTGGTGTCGATCACCAACCTGCGCAAGGTCAACAACGCCGCCCGGCTGGCGACCCGCACCCTGCTCTGGTTCATGATCACGTCGCTGATCGCTGTCGCCATCGGTCTCACCATCGGCCTGCTGACCAACCCCGGCTCCGGCACCGGCCTGACGCCGAAGGACGGGAAGCTCCCCGAGCGCACCGGCAGCTGGATCGACTTCCTGACCGGCATCATCCCGAGCAACGTGATCGATCCGTTCACCGAGCTCAACGTGCTCCAGATCGTCTTCATGGCGGCCGTCGCCGGTATCGCGGCCCTCAAGCTCGGCGACAGGGCCCAGCCGATCCTCACGCTCAGCCAGTCGATCCTGGAGCTCCTCCAGAAGGCCCTGTGGTGGGTCATCCGCCTCGCCCCGATCGGCACCGTCGGCCTCATCGGTTACGCCATCGCCGACTACGGCTGGGACCTGATCGGCAAGTACGCGACGTTCACCGCCGACGTCTACATCGGCTGCCTCCTGGTGATGTTCGGCGTCTACCCGCTGCTCCTGGCCACCGTCGCCAAGGTCAGCCCGCTCCAGTTCTTCAAGGGCGCCTGGCCCGCGATCCAGCTCGCCTTCGTCTCCCGCTCCTCGGTCGGCACCATGCCGGTCACCCAGCGGGTCACCGAGCGCCTCGGTGTCCCGAAGGAGTACGCCTCCTTCGCCGTCCCGTTCGGGGCGACCACGAAGATGGACGGCTGCGCCGCGATCTACCCGGCACTGGCGGCGATCTTCATCGCGCAGATCTTCGACGTCCAGCTGGGCATCGGTGACTACGTGCTCATCGCCTTCGTCTCGGTGATCGGCTCCGCCGCCACCGCCGGTCTCACCGGTGCGACGGTCATGCTGACCCTGACCCTCTCCACGCTGGGCCTTCCGCTGGAGGGCGTCGGCCTCCTGATGGCCATCGACCCGATCCTCGACATGATCCGCACCGCCGCCAACGTCACCGGCCAGGCGCTGATCCCGGTCATCGTCTCGGCCCGCGAGAAGATCCTCGACCACGACAAGTACAACTCGGCCTCGTCCTCCTCGATCGACGCGTTCGGTCCGTCCGGCGACGACGCCGGCCGGGACGAGGACCGCGACCGCGCCTCGGAGCCGAAGGACGCGGTTCCGGTCACGGTCTAGCGGCAGCCGCCCCCCGTACGGTCCCGTCCGTACGGCCCTGAGCGCCCCTGGTCCGCCTCACCGCGAGGCGGACCAGGGGTGCTTTCGCGTCAGGGTGGCGAGAACGGACGGCCGCCGGGCGGCTGTGTGAGCGGGGCGGCCCGGCCCGCCGTACCCTTGGGCCGGGGAGCAGGGCCGTGGGGCGGGGAGGAAGTCGGACGTGGGTGCTGTGAAGAGCAAACGGATGCCACGCGCCGTGCGTGAGCGGCAGATGATGGACGCCGCGGTGCAGACCTTCGGGCAGCGTGGGTACCGGGCCGCCTCGATGGACGAGATCGCGGAGCTGGCGGGCGTGTCCAAGCCGTTGGTCTACCTCTACCTGCACTCCAAGGAGGACCTCTTCTCCGCCTGCATCCGGCGCGAGGCGGAGGCCCTGGTGGCAGCGGTGCAGGCCGGGGTGGACCCGGATCTGCCCGCCGACGGCCAACTCTGGTCGGGGCTGCGGGCGTTCTTCACCCACACCGCGGAGAACCCGGACGGCTGGGCGGTGCTGCACCGCCAGGCGCGTTCGCACGGGGAGCCGTTCATCAGCGAGGTCGTGGTGATGCGCGACGAGATCGTTGCGTTCGTGACGGGCCTGATCGGCGCCGCCGCCCGCGAGGCGCACCGCGACCCCGCCCTCGCGGACCGGGACGTGGCGGGCCTCGCGCAGGCCCTGGTGGGCGCCGCCGAGTCGCTGGCGGGCTGGGCCAACGACACCCCGGGCGTCTCGGCGAAGGAGGCCGCGGCGACCTTGATGAACTTCGCCTGGGCGGGCCTGGAGAACCTGATGCACGCCCGGCCTTGGCAGCCGCCGGTGGACGCCTAGTCAGCACACCGTTTCCGTCGGCAAGAGCACCCGGGGCGACTGGAGAGGTGCCACGCCGAACGGCAGCGGCAAGAGAAGGCCTGTGGGGACGACCCCGATGAGCAGCCCTGATAGCTGATGTGACCTGGTTGACCTGCGACGGCCCGGGGCCAGGTGGACCGGGCGGTCTGGCGTTGCCCGTGCGCCCCCATCAGGTCTTGCTCCGCACCCGCCGGCGCCGGCCTGGCGGCCGTCCAGGCCGACCGGTGCGACGTCACCCAGGGACGCCGAGCGGCGGGTGCTCCAGCACGCGGGGCTTGTACTCGACCAGCTGGATCCGGCCGTCGAAGGCGCGGTGCCGGAGCTGCCCGGTCCGGGGCTCGCTGCCGGGGCTCAGGACGATGGTGGGCTGCGGGCAGCCGAAGCCGGTGCCGGACGGCCCGGTCTCGATGGATCCGTCGCTCTCCCGGCCGGTCTCCACATAGCCGAGGACCTCGCTCCAGAACGCGGCGAGCCGCTCGGCGTCGGCGGCTTCGATGACCAGTTCACCGGTGCGGCGTGCCATGGCGGCCGGTGTAGGAACCCGGGGCGGCGGTCTCAGGAGCGCCGGGTCACCGCCCCGGTCAGGTGCACGCGCCCGTTCCCGCTCCGCAGGGCGAAGGCGTCGCCCGCCGGTTCGGCCGCGTACGTCACGGTGGTGGGCAGCAGGACGGGAGCCCTGAACTCGGCTCGTACGGTACGGAGTTCACCTGGCTGATCGTCCGCCTCGGCCAGGCAGCGGGCCACCGTCCACATGCCGTGCGCGATGGCCCGGGGGAAGCCGAAGAGGCGGGCGGTGAGCGGGTGGAGGTGGATGGGATTGCGGTCGCCGGAGACGGCTCCGTACCGCCGCCCGAGGTCACCCGGCAGCCGCCACTCGGCCACGGCGGGGAGAGTGCGGAGAGCGGGCCCCGGGGCCTTCTCCTCGCTCGTCCCGGTAGCCGCGGTCGCGTGCCGTGACAGATAGCCGCTGCGCGACTCCCACACCAGCTCTCCGCCCGTCCGCGCCTCGGTCACCATCGTGACCTCGGTGCCGCGCCGGTGTGGGGTCAACTCATGCGCGTGCACCGTCAGTTCGAGCGCTTCGCCGCACGGCACAGGCCGATGGCCGCTGATCTCGATCCAGGTGTGGACGAGCCCGACGACCGGCAGCGGGAAGTCCCGCCCGGTCATCAGCCGCATGGCGAGCGGAAAGGCCAGGACGTGCGGGTATGTGAGCGGGAGCGGCCCCGACTCAGGGAAACCGCAGATCCTGCGGTACGCGGCGAGGGGGCCGGGGGCGGCGGGGGCCGCCGGAAGGGTGAGGCGGCCGGTGGGCAGGGTGGCGCCCGGCCGGCCGGGGTGCTTGAAAGGCGAGGTGACGGCCCCGCGGAGGAGGGAGGCGCTCAGCCCGGCCACCGCGCTCACGCTCCCAGCAGGCTCTGGCCGCAGACCCGCAGCACCTGGCCGTTGACGGCGGTGGAGTCGGGCTGGGCGAACCAGGCGACGGCCTCGGCGACATCGACCGGAAGGCCGCCCTGGGCAAGGGAGTTCATACGGCGGCCCGCCTCGCGGATGAGGAACGGAACGGCCGCCGTCATCTTCGTCTCGATGAAGCCCGGCGCGACCGCGTTGACCGTCACGCCGTGGTCGGCGGCGGCGCGGGGACCGAGCGAGCGGACCAGGCCGATGATCCCGGCCTTGCTGGCGGCGTAGTTGGTCTGTCCGGTGTTGCCCGCGATGCCCGCGATGGAGGCGGTCGCGACGATCCGGCCGCCGCGCAGAATGGTGCCCGCCCTGAGCAGCTCGTCAGTGGTGCGGAGCACGCTGTCCAGGTTGACCTCGATCACCGAGGCCCAGCGGTCGGCCGGCATGTTGGCGAGGCGGCGGTCGCGGGTGATGCCCGCATTGTGGACGAGGATGCCGAGCCCGTCCGGCGCGGCGGCGGCGATGCGTTCGGCGGCGTCGGGTGCGGTGATGTCCAGGGGGAGGGCGGTGGCACCGAGGCGGTCGGCGGTGCGGGTCAACTCGCCTTGGGCCTGCGGAACGTCCAGGGCGACGACCTGGGCCCCGTCGCGGGTGAGCACCGAGGCGACGGCCGCGCCGATGCCCCGAGCGGCGCCGGTGACCAGGGCGGTACGGCCGGCGAGGGGAGCGGCCCGGTCGGGGGCGGGGGCGGGGGTGGCGGAGGTCAGCTCGATGACCTGGCCGCTGACGTAGGCGGAGCGGGGGGAGAGCAGGAAGCGGAGGGTGGACTCGGCGGCTTGAGCGCTCGCCCCCGCCGGTATCCGTACGAGCTGAACGGTCGAACCCCGCCCCGTCTCTTTGCCCAGTGACCGAACGAACCCTTCCAACGCCTGCTGCGCGGCGGCCTGGTGGTGGTCGGCGGGCGACGGCACCGTACCGAGGGCGACGATCCGCCCGCCCGGCGCGAGGGATCGGACGACGGGGTGCAGGGCGGCGTGGACGTCCCCGAGTCCGGCGGCGGTGGTGACCCCGGTGGCGTCGAGGACGATCGCGGCGGGCCGGTCGGCGTGGTCGGTGAGGGGGATCCCGGTCCGGGCGAGCACCTCCGCCACCCCCGTGACCGCCGGCGTCCCCGCCGTCAGGTGCAGCAGCGGCCCCTCCAGGTGCGGGGTCTCCAGGGTCCAGCGGCGCAGCGGGGCCGGCTGCGGCAGGCCGAGGCGGCGGGTGAGGAAGCGGCCGGGTGCTGTGCCGGTGAGGTGCAGATAGCGATCGGCCATTGTCCTGACTCCCTGCTCGGTCGTAGATTTACTCCAGAGTAAGGTTACTCAAGAGTCAGGAGCTGGTCGAGATGAGCATCCCCGGACGGACCGCATGAACATCCCCGCCCCCCGCCGCGTCGCGGTCATCGGCGGCAGCCGTACCCCCTTCGCCCGCTCGGACGGCCCGTACGCGACCGCCTCCAACCAGGACCTGCTCACGGCCGCGCTCGGCGGGCTCGTGGAGCGGTACGGCCTGGCGGGGGAGCGGGTCGGCGAGTTCGTGGCGGGCGCGGTCCTCAAGCACAGCCGGGACTTCAACCTGGCCCGCGAGACCGTCCTCGGCTCGGCGCTGGACCCGCGCACGCCGGCGTACGACATCCAGCAGGCCTGCGGTACGGGCCTCCAGGCCGTGATCGCCGCCGCCAACAAGATCGCCCTCGGTGCTGTGGAGTCGGCCATCGCGGGCGGCTCCGACACCACGAGCGACGCCCCGCTCGGCGTCAACGACGACCTGCGCCGCATCCTGCTCGCGGCCCGCCGCGCGAGGACGACGGGCGCACGCCTCAAGGCCCTTTCCGCCGTACGCCCCCGCCACCTGGTCCCGGACATCCCGCGCAACGCCGAACCCCGCACCGGCCTCTCGATGGGCGAACACGCGGCCCGCACCGCCCGCCGCTGGGCGGTGAGCCGCCAGGACCAGGACCAGCTGGCGGCCACGAGCCACCAGCGCCTGGCGGCGGCGTACGAACGCGGCTTCCTGGACGACCTGGTCGTCCCGTACCAGGGCCTGACCCGCGACCAGAACCTCCGCCCCGCCTCCACGCCCGAGCGACTCGCCGAGCTGCAACCGGTGTTCGGCACCGGCGGCCCCGCAGCCGCGACGATGACGGCGGGCAACTCCACGCCACTCACGGACGGCGCGGCGACGGTCCTGCTGGCGAGCGAGGAGTGGGCGCGGGAACACGGCTTCGAGCCCCTGGCCTACCTCACCCTCTACGAGACGGCGGCGGTGGATTACGTCGACGGCGACGACGGCCTCCTCATGGCCCCGGCGTACGCGGTGCCGCGCCTGCTGGAGCGAGCCGGCCTGGGCATCGAGGATTTCGACCTGTACGAGATCCATGAGGCGTTCGCCTCCCAGGTGCTGGCCACCCTCGCGGCCTGGGAGCAGCAGGGCCTGTCGCCACTGGACCGGACCCGTCTGAACGTGGCCGGTTCCTCGCTGGCCACGGGCCACCCCTTCGCCGCCACAGGCGCGCGGATCGTCGCGACCCTGGCCAAGCTGCTGGCGGAGCGGGAGGCCCCGGGACGGGGGTTGATCTCCATCTGCGCGGCGGGCGGCCAGGGCGTGACCGCCATCCTGGAACGCCCCTGACCACCCTTTCCGTCCCCCTGCCGGACGGACGACCCGGCGACGAAGACCCGCCCGACCCCCGCAACTGAGGAGCCGCACGTGTCAACGCCTTCATCCGCCGCCACACCCACCGCACCGGTTCTGGTGGAGCCCACGAAGAAGAGAGGCCCGGACGGGAGGGTCCAGGAGGTCTCCGTACCGGCGTTCGCGCCCCGGGTCCTGTGGGGCTCGCTGGCGGAGATCCCGTTCGACAACGCCCGCGATGCGCCCGCCGAGGCGGTGCTGAGCCGGAAGGACGCCGAAGGTGCCTGGTGGGACGTGAGCGCCGAGGAGTTCGCCGCCGAGGTGCTGGCGGTGGCGAAGGGCCTGATGGCGGAGGGGCTGCGGGCGGGCGACCGGGTCGCGATCATGGCCCGTACGACGTACGAGTGGACGCTGCTGGACTTCGCGGCCTGGGCGGCGGGCCTGGTGACGGTCCCCGTCTACCCCACCTCCTCCGCCTTCCAGGCCCGGTGGATCCTCCAGGACTCGGGTGCGGTGGCGTGCGCGGTGGAGACGAAGGAGCAGGGCCGCCTGATCAGCCAGGAGCGCAAGCAGCTGGGCGACCTGGCGCACCTGTGGCAGTTCGACACGGGAGCGGTCGGCCACCTGAAGTCGCTCGGCAAGGACATCCCCGACTCGGCCGTGGCGGCCCGCCGTGCCACGCTGGAACCCGACAGCCCCGCCACCCTCATCTACACCTCGGGCACGACGGGCCGCCCGAAAGGCTGTGTGCTCACCCACGGCAACTTCTTCGCCGAGGTGGACAACGCGATCGAACTGCTGCACCCGGTCTTCAAGTCGGTCTCGAAGGACCCGGCGTCCACGCTCCTCTTCCTCCCGCTCTCGCACGTGTTCGGGAGGATGGTGGCGATCGGCTGTATGAGGGCGCGAGTGCGCCTCGGCCACGCCCCCTCCATCCAGACGGAAGACCTCCTGGCCGACCTGGCGGGCTTCCGCCCGACCTTCCTCCTCGCCATCCCGTACGTACTGGAGAAGGTCTACAACACGGGCCGGGCGACGGCGGAGAAGATGGGCCGGGCGTCGTCGTTCGACCGGGCGGCCCGCATAGCCCAGCGCTACGGCAAGGCGGTCGAGGCCGCCGAACACGGTACGGGCCCGGGACCGGGCTTCGGCCTGCGCGCGGCCCGCGCCCTGTACGACCCGTTGGTCTACCGCCGTATCCGGGCGGCGCTGGGCGGCAAGGTCAGGTACGTGATCTGCGGCGGCTCCCCGCTGGGCCGCCGGCTCGCGTCGTTCTACGAGGGTGCGGGCATCGGCATCTTCGAGGGGTACGGCCTTACGGAGACGACGGCGGCCCACACGGTGACCCCGCCCCTCAAACCCCGTCTGGGCACGGTGGGTTGGCCGCTGCCCGGCACGACGGCGAGGTGCTGCTGCGGGGCGGCCAGGTGTTCCGGGGCTACTGGGACACGGAACGTGCGCAGCCGGTCCCGTACCTCCTGGACGGCGACTGGTTCCCGACGGGCGACCTGGGCGCGCTGGACGAGGACGGCTACCTGACGATCACGGGCCGCAAGAAGGACATCATCATCACCTCGGGTGGCAAGAACGTCACCCCCGCCCCCTTGGAGGACTGGCTCCGCGCCCACCCCTTGGTCAGCCAGTGCATGGTGATCGGCGACAACCGCTCGTACATCACGGCCCTGATCACTCTGGAGCCGGACGGCCTCCAGCACTGGCGCCAGATGGTGAGGAAGCAGGAGATGCCGCTCAGGGAGTTGGTCAACGACGAGGAGCTGCGCACGTCCCTCCAGAAGGCGGTGGACGAGGCGAACCGCCTGGTCTCGCGCGCGGAGTCGATCCGGAAGTTCGTGGTGCTGCCGGTGGACTTCACGGAGGAGCAAGGGCACTTGACGCCGTCGCTGAAGCTGAAGCGGGATGCGATCGCCCGGGACTTCGCGGGGGAGATCGAAGGGCTGTACCGGCGGTGAGGGGGCGGTTCGCTGGACAAGCGGGCGGGTGAACGCGTCCGGCCGTGTGCCCAGCGCCCGCCGGGGGCCCTGGGAGCGGCCGGCGTGCCCGTTCGGGGGCGGTTGGTGCTTCCCGGCCTCGTCAGAGGGCGTCCGGCAGCGACTTGAACGCCCCGTGCCCGGTCAGAGGGCGGACCGTACGGAAGAGGCGGTCGGAGCTGAAGACGGCCTCGGTGCGATAGGCGGCAGCGAGTGCAACGTTCATCGCCTCGGTCATGCCGGTCCCCTTGCCACCGTCCGCGTCCACTGAGTACCTCCTCGATCTCGTCGTCGGTGAGGTCAGGCAGACCGAGGCCGGGGAGCTCCATGGCGCCCCGCCCGTCGGCGGCCGGGCATCTGGAGCAGTCGAGAGGCGGGCATATCTGTCCCCCTTCGCTCACATCGCGCATGTTCGGCGTATTTGCAACCATTGGGGTGATATCGACAGTGGGGGACGCGGCACACCCCTCCCCACGCAGAGCCGACCTAGGAGGAGCCTTGAGCGACTTCGAAAGTCCGAGCCGTCCGGACAGCGGAACGACGGCGACAGCGGCGCAAACCGCACGGGACAAGGCGAGCGAAGGCACCGGGCTGGTGGCCGACAAGGCCGGTGACGTGACCGCCACCGCCAAGGAGCAGGCAGCCGACGTGGCGGGCGAGGCCGCCGCCCGGGCCCAGGATGTCGTGGGCGAGCTGCGGGACCAGCTGGAGCAACAGGCGCGCTCACAGACACAACGCCTGGCGGACAACGTACGGCGGCTGGCCGACGATCTGCAGGACATGAGCCGGAACGGTGACAGCGACTCCTCCGCCGCAGGCGCGGTGAGGCAGCTGGCGGACCGTGGGCACCAGGCAGCTTCCCGCCTCGAGAGCCGGGGGCCGGACGGGCTCCTCGCCGATCTGCAGGACTTCGCACGCCGTCGCCCCGGGGTGTTTCTGGCGGGCGCGGCACTCGCGGGCTTCGCCACCGCCCGGCTCGCCAAGGGCGCCAAGTCCGCGGACGGCGGCGCCTCGCGGTCTGCGGGCGCGGCGGACGGGAGTACGGGCCGGGGCGCGCCGGGAGTCCCGGACGCCCGCCCGACCGACCTCACTCCGTCGTACGGGGGAAGCATCGCACCCGGACCGGACCCCGTCCGGGTGAGCGAGCCGTACCCCGATCCGCAGGCGTAGAGGGGAGCCCAGCCATGGTCACACCATCTTCCGAGCAAGCCACCGCCCAGCCGGGCGCCCCGTCCGCCGGATCCACCCGCGCACCGTCGGCGGACCCTTCCATCGGGGAGCTGGTCGGCGAGATCAGTGAAGACCTCACGCAGCTGGTGCGCGAGGAGGTCGAGCTGGCCAAGGCCGAGATCAAGGAGAGCGCGACCAGAGCGGGCAAGGCGGCCGGCATGCTCGCCGGCTCCGGGTACGCCGGCCACCTGGTCTTGCTGATGGGCAGCCTGACCGCAGTCTTCGGACTCGCGCACGTGGTCGACCTGGCCTGGGCGGCGCTGATCGTGACCGGGTTCTGGGCGGTCGTTGCGGCCGTTCTCTTCGTGGTCGGCCGCAAACGCCTCAAGACGGTCAGCGCCAAGCCCGAACGCACCGTGGAAACGCTGAAGGAGGACGCGCAATGGGCACGCAACCCGACGAGCTGAAGTCCGATGTGGAAGACACTCGGGCCCACCTCGCGCACAACGTGGACCGTCTCGCGGACAAGGTCACTCCGGGGAAGGCCGCCCGGCGCAAGGCGGACGCCACGCAGCGACGGATCACCCGTGTGAAGGAGCGCGTGATGGGCGCGGCGAGCGACACCAAGGACGCCACGGCCTCAGGTACGCAGAGCGTCACGGACACCGCGGGGCAGGCGGGTGAGGCCGTCAAGCACACCGCGGACCAGGTGGGCCACTCGGTACGCCAGGCTCCCGACCGGATCACGCGGCAAACGCAGGGCAGCCCCGTCGCGGCGGGCGTCATCGCCTTCGGCGCCGGCATGCTCGCCGCCGCGTTGCTCCCCTCCACGGACGCCGAGGAACGCGTCGGCGCACGACTGCGCGAACGCTCCGACGAGTTTCTCGAACCCGTGAAGCAGACCGCCCAGGAGGTCGCTCAGGACGTCAAGGAGGAAATGCGCGGGCCTGCCACGGAAGCCGTGGACGCGGTGAAGAGCACCGCACAGGACGCGGCCCAGACCACGAAGCAGAAGGCGCAGGACGCGGGTCAGGAGGCGGGGACGGGGTTGCGCGAGGTCGGCCAGGACGCCGCCCGCGAAGCCGGCAACTGACCCGGTCGCTGCACGGACCGGTCCGGCACCGAAAGGCGTCCGGCGGCAGGCGTGGCCCCCTCCACCCGGGCCCCCACCGCCGGGCGCCTCCTCCGTCCGGCGGAATCGAGCGGCCGTGGAGTCGCCTGCCCGACGCCCCTGAGGTTGTGTGCTTCCTATGGCGAACGAACAGCACGATCACGACAGCGTGGGCCGGGAGGGAGTCCGGCCGGGTGCCGGCTCGCACGCGCAGACGGACCGGAACGCGTCCGACGCGCCCGACGCGCCCACGAAGCTCGGGAAGGGGTCGTGGGGCGCGGTGCTCAAACGCACGCTGAAGGAGTTCAAGCGGGACGAGCTGACCGATCGGGCCGCGGCGCTGACGTACTACGGCATCCTGGCCCTGTTCCCGGCCCTGCTGGTCCTGGTCTCCCTGCTCGGCATCGCGGGCAAGGAGACCACGCAGACCGTCCTGGACAACATGCAGAAGCTCGCCCCGGGAGCAGCGCGTGACGTCCTCACGAACGCGGTGACCCAGCTGCAGTCCAGCGGTGGGACGGGCTGGGTGATGGCCATCGTGGGTCTGCTGGCCGCGTTGTGGTCCGCCTCCGGCTACATCGCCGCGTTCATCCGGGCCTCGAACGTCGTGTACGACGTGCCCGAGGGCCGCCCGGCCTGGAAGGTGCTGCCGGTCCGCGTCGGCCTGACGCTGGTGCTGATGGTGCTGGCCTGCGTCAGCGCGCTGATCGTCGTGCTCTCGGGCGGGATCGCCCGCCGGATCGGGACCGCACTGGGGGTCGGTGACACGGCCATGACCGTCTGGTCGATCGCCAAGTGGCCCGTCCTGGTGTTGCTGGTGACCATCATGCTGGCGCTCCTGTACTGGGCGGCGCCGAACGCCAAGGGCCGCGGCTTCAAGTTCGTGTCGCTGGGCAGCCTGCTGGCGCTGCTGATCTGGATGGTGGCGTCCGCCGCCTTCGCCTTCTACGTCGCCAACTTCGGTTCGTACAACAAGACGTACGGCGCTCTGGCAGGTGTGATCATCTTCCTGGTCTGGCTGTGGATCACGAACCTGGCGATCCTGCTCGGTCTGGAATTCGACGCGGAAATGGCCCGTGAGCGGGCCGTCATCGGCGGCCACCCGCAGACGGAGGAGCCGTACGTGGACGCCCGCGACACCCGCAAGTGGACCGATGAGGACCGCAGGTCCATGGGGGACACCGGCCCCTCCGACCCGCGCTCCGACTGAGGCCGCCGCCGGCGAAGGCGGGCTGGGGGCGCGGCCGGGGCTCGGGGCTCGGGGCTCGGGCCCCGAGCCCCGGGGCGGCCGGTTGGGGGTCGGCCGGTTCACTCCTGCGGGGGTACGTGGGCGGGGTCCCGGCCCGAAGCCCGGGTTCCGGGACTCGGGCGTCGGGATGCGAGACCCGGGATCCGAGCGCCTTCTTCAACCGGCAGGTAAGAGAAGGGGTCTGGGAAAACCTCCCCTACCTCCCCGCCCCGTCACGGCCAGCAAGTATGACTAATCGTGACAGCTTGCGGCGCAGCGTCACGACTGCTTACGGTTCGAGAACCAAGCGACCCCGACACGGTGTTGGCACACCAGGCCGGGGTCTGACCGCAAGATCGCTACCCTAGAAAGTCGATCCCGTGGCTACCCAGCACCTTAGTCCTGACCTGCGCACCGCCGCACGGCCCACCGCGTACCCGATGGCGAAGCCCGGCTACGGCAAACGCACGGCGCCGGACCAACGCCCACGCATGCCGCACGACTTCAGCCTGCTGCCTGTGCGTGAGCGGTACGTCGCCGCCTTCGTCGACCGCCTTCC
>NZ_JBEXSI010000038.1:0-69764 GCF_040613515.1 Streptomyces sp. NPDC006261 | reverse complement strand
TGATAACCAGTCATCCCGGTCGAGAACACCGCCTCACCGAAAGTCTCCCCCACGGCCCCATAAGCACGGCCACGGAACACACGGCCGTCCTCCAGGACGAGTACGGCGGGAGCCTGGGCCCCCCGGGTGGAGATCGTCATCGTGCGGTGCCTTCCGTAGTGCTGGTGAGGTGGTTGACGGCGTCGACCCAGGCCTGGTGCTCGGCCGCGTGGTCGGAGCGGAAGCCGGAGTCGATCCGGGTCTCGCCGTGCGCCCAGGTGATGATCAGCAGGCCGCCCTCGGGGAGGACCTTGCCCGCCAGCGCCTTGTCGAGACGGGCCTCGCGCAGTGCCTCGGCCGGGATGAAGAAGTCGCTCGCGCCGGGGCGTACGACGTCCAGGCCTCGTGCGGTGAGCGTGAGCTCGGTGCGGCTGCGGGTGCCGAGGCCGTGGGCGACGATCCGGTCGAGCCACTGTCCGGCGGTGGTGGAGGCGTGGTAGCGCCCGGTGAGCGTCAGCAGCACCTCGTCGTCGGCGAAACCTTCAGGGGTCGTCGCGAGCTCGGGCAGGTCGGACTGGAGGCTTCCGCGCCATTTCCAGCCCTGGCGCATCAGCCAGTAGACGAGGGCGATGAAGACCAGCAGGCCGATCACCCAGGCGATGCGGGCGGACCAGTCCGTCACTTCCGCCGACTTCTGCTCGGCGGCCAGGAGGTACAGGGGGGTCAGTGTTGTCACGCGAGCTTCCCGTCGACGACCGTGGCACGGCCCCGCAGGAAGGTATGGGTGACGCGGCCCGGCAGCTCACGCCCCTCGTAGGGGGTGTTTCGGCTGCGGGACGCGAAGCCCGCGGGGTCCACGGCTCCACGGTATGCCGGATCGACCAGCGTGAGGTTGGCGGGCTCACCCGCCGAGACGGGACGGCCGTGTCCTTCGAGACGGCCGATGGCCGCGGGGCGGAACGACATGCGGTCGGCGACGCCCGCCCAGTCGATCAGGCCGGTGTCCACCATCGTCTGCTGGACGACCGAGAGCGCGGTCTCCAGGCCCACCATGCCCATGGCGGCCGCCGCCCACTCGCAGTCCTTGTCCTCGTGCGGGTGCGGGGCGTGGTCGGTGGCCACGCAGTCGATCGTGCCGTCGGCGAGCGCCTCGCGCAGGGCCATGACGTCGGCCTCGGTGCGCAGCGGCGGGTTCACCTTGTAGACCGGGTTGTAGGAGCGGACCAGCTCGTCGGTGAGGAGGAGGTGGTGCGGGGTGACCTCCGCCGTGACGTTCCAGCCCTTGGACTTGGCCCAGCGGACGATGTCCACGGACCCGGCGGTGGAGAGGTGGCAGATGTGGACGCGGGAGCCGACGTGGGCGGCGAGGAGGACGTCGCGGGCGATGATCGACTCCTCGGCGACGGCGGGCCAGCCGCCGAGCCCGAGCTCGGCGGAGACGATGCCCTCGTTCATCTGGGCGCCCTCGGTGAGGCGGGGCTCCTGGGCGTGCTGGGCGACGACGCCGTCGAAGGCCTTCACGTACTCCAGGGCGCGGCGCATGATCACCGCGTCGTCGACGCACTTGCCGTCGTCGGAGAAGACCTTCACTCCGGCGGCCGAGTCGTGCATCGCGCCGAGCTCGGCGAGCTGCTTGCCCTCCAGGCCGACGGTAACGGCGCCGATGGGCTGGACGTCGCAGTAGCCGGACTCCTTGCCCAGGCGCCACACCTGCTCGACGACGCCGGCGGTGTCGGCGACGGGGAAGGTGTTGGCCATGGCGTGGACGGCGGTGAAGCCGCCCGCCGCCGCTGCCCGGGTGCCGGTGAGGACGGTCTCGGAGTCCTCGCGGCCGGGCTCGCGCAGGTGGGTGTGGAGGTCGACGAGGCCGGGCAGCAGGACCTGGCCCGCCGCCTCGACGACGGTGGCGCCGTCGGGGGCTTCGATGCCGGTGCCCACCTCGGCGACGGTCTCGCCGTCGATCAGCACGTCCTGCGGCTCGCCGCCGAGGATGCGCGCACCGCGGATAAGGATCTTGCTCATGGTTACTTGGTCTCCTCGGTACGGGCGGGGCTCTCGGTACGGGCAGAGCCTTCGGGGCGGGCGGGAGCTGACAGGGCGGTGTCCGAGCCGCCGAGCAGCAGGTAGAGGACGGCCATCCGGATGGAGACGCCGTTGGCGACCTGCTCGACGACCGTGCAGCGGTCGGAATCGGCGACCTCGGCGGTGATCTCCATGCCGCGGACCATCGGCCCGGGGTGCATGACGATGGCGTGCCCGGGCATCTTCGCCATGCGCTGGCCGTCCAGGCCGTAGCGGCGGGAGTACTCGCGCTCGGTCGGGAAGTAGGCGGCGTTCATCCGTTCACGCTGCACACGCAGCATCATCACCGCATCGGACTTCGCCAGCACGTCGTCGAGGCTGTAGCTGACGTCGCAGGGCCACTGTTCGACGCCCACGGGCACCAGGGTGGGCGGGGCCACCAGCGTGACGTGTGCGCCCAGGGTGGTGAGCAGGTGGACGTTGGAGCGGGCGACCCGGCTGTGCAGGATGTCGCCGACGATGGTGATGCGGCGGCCGTCCAGGTCCCGGCCGAGGCCGGCGTCGGCGCCGACGAGGCGGCGTCGCATGGTGAAGGCGTCCAGCAGGGCCTGGGTCGGGTGCTCGTGGGTGCCGTCGCCGGCGTTGACCACGGCTCCGTCGATCCAGCCGGAGGTGGCGAGCCGGTAGGGGGCGCCTGAGGCTCCGTGCCGGATGACGACGGCGTCGGCGCCCATCGCCTCCAGGGTCAGCGCGGTGTCCTTCAGGGACTCGCCCTTGGAGACGGAGGAGCCCTTGGCGGAGAAGTTGATGACGTCGGCGGAGAGCCGCTTGGCGGCGGCCTCGAAGGAGATACGGGTCCGGGTCGAGTCCTCGAAGAAGAGGTTGACGACGGTACGGCCGCGCAGGGTGGGGAGCTTCTTGATCGGCCGGTCCGCGACCCGGGCCATCTCCTCGGCGGTGTCGAGGATCAGGACGGCGTCGTCGCGGGTGAGGTCGGCGGCCGAGATGAGATGGCGCTTCATCTGGGGTTCTCCGGTGGCTGGAGGAGTGTTGAAGGCATGCGGGCGCGCAGGAGCAGGCCGTACGCCCCCCGAAGGGCCGTACGGGAGCCGCTCGGGCTACTGCGCGTCCGCGGGAGCGGCCTGCTGGACACCGAGCAGCACGGCGTCGCGGCCGTCCTCCTCGGCGAGCTGGACCTTGACCGTCTCCCGCAGCGACGTGGGGAGGTTCTTGCCGACGTAGTCGGCACGGATCGGAAGTTCGCGGTGACCGCGGTCCACGAGGACCGCGAGCTGCACGGCGCGCGGGCGGCCGATGTCGCCGAGGGCGTCGAGTGCGGCGCGGATCGTGCGGCCGGAGAAGAGCACGTCGTCGACAAGGACGACCAGCTTCCCCTCGATCCCCTCGCCGGGGATGTCCGTACGGGCCAGAGCACGCGCGGGGCGCAGCCGCAGGTCGTCGCGGTACATGGTGATGTCCAGGGAGCCGACCGGCATCTTCCGGCCGGTGATCTCTTCGAGTTTGTCGGCGAGCCGGCGGGCGAGGAAGACGCCCCGCGTCGGGATGCCGAGCAGCACCACGTCGTCTGCGCCCTTGGCGCGTTCGACGATCTCGTGGGCGATACGGGTAAGAACACGGGCGATGTCGGGGGCCTCGAGAACAGGCCGTGCCGCGTTGCCGGTGTCGTCGTGCTGTGCGTCCATAAGAAACGGACCTCCTTCTCCGCCTCACGGGACGGACCTTAAAGGACGTCGAAATTACGTCATCCACGTTACCAGGGCTTGCGTAAGGCCTTGGCCCCACCCCCTGGAGGTGCCGGTCCGGACCATTCGGCTTGACGCATCCAAGTAACGCTGCGTAACCTCACAGTGAGTTACCAGCCACGCGGCGGAGCCGCACACTGTTCCAGCGTCCGGGGAGCCATATGTCCAGCGAATACGCAAAACAGCTCGGGGCCAAACTCCGTGCCATCCGCACCCAGCAGGGCCTCTCCCTCCACGGCGTGGAGGAGAAGTCACAGGGGCGCTGGAAGGCCGTCGTGGTCGGTTCGTACGAGCGCGGCGACCGTGCCGTGACCGTGCAGCGCCTCGCCGAGCTGGCGGATTTCTACGGGGTCCCGGTGCAGGAGCTGCTGCCCGGTACGACGCCGGGCGGGGCCGCCGAGCCGCCGCCGAAGCTCGTCCTGGACCTGGAGCGCCTCGCCCATGTCCCGCCGGAGAAGGCGGGTCCGCTGCAGCGCTATGCGGCGACCATCCAGAGCCAGCGCGGTGACTACAACGGCAAGGTGCTCTCGATCCGCCAGGACGACCTGCGCACCCTCGCCGTGATCTACGACCAGTCGCCTTCCGTGCTCACGGAGCAGCTGATCAGCTGGGGCGTGCTGGACGCGGACGCGCGCCGCGCGGTCTCCCACGACGAGAGCTGAGACCGAGAGACCCGGGTCCGCCGTCCACGGCGGGCCTGACGGCAGAAACGTGCCGCCGGGTCGGCGGGAGCCTTCGGGTTCCCGCCGGCCCGGCGTTTTCTGTCCCCGCCGCTCCATCAGCTGTCCCCCGTACTCCCTCAGGGCGTACGCCGAAGGGCCCACGGTCGGCGGCGCTGACCGTGGGCCCTTCGTGGCGTGCGTGGCCGAGCGGCCCTCAGGGGCCGCCACGCCGGGGGGGTTACTGCTCCCGGCGCAGGTTCGGCTTGAGGTCCTTGAAACGGGCCAGCATGCCGTTCACGAAGGACGGCGACTCGTCGGTGGAGAACTCCTTGGCGAGCTGGACCGCCTCGTCGATCACCACGGCGTCCGGCGTCTCGTCCATCCAGATCAGCTCGTACGCGCCGAGCCGGATGATGCTGCGGTCGACGACCGGCATGCGGTCGATCTCCCAGTCCACGGCGTAGGTGACGATGAGGTCGTCGATCCGGTCCGCGTACTGCGCGTACCCCTCGACCAGCTCCATCGTGAATTCGCCGACCGGCGGCTGACGGTCGTCGGTCCGCGAGTGCCGGACCCAGTCCGCGAGAACGCTCTGCACGGACTCACCGCGCTGGTCGGCCTCGAAGAGGATCTGGAAGGCGCGCTTGCGGGCCTTGTTCCGGGCAGCCACGGTTAGCTGTTCACCCGGCCGAGGTAGTCGCCCGAGCGGGTGTCGACCTTGATCTTCTCGCCGGTGGAGATGAAGAGCGGCACGCCGATCTCGTAACCGGTCTCCAGGGTGGCGGGCTTGGTGCCACCCGTGGAGCGGTCACCCTGAACGCCCGGGTCGGTGTGCTGGATGGTCAGCTCGACCGCGGCGGGCAGCTCGACGTAGAGCACCTCGCCCTCGTGCTGGGCGACGGAGGCGGTGAAGCCTTCGATCAGGAAGTTGGCGGCGTCGCCGACGGCCTTGCGGTCGACCATGAGCTGGTCGTACGTGTCCATGTCCATGAAGACGAAGTACTCGCCGTCCATGTACGAGAACTGCATGTCGCGGCGGTCAATGGTGGCCGTCTCGACCTTCACGCCGGCGTTGAACGTCTTGTCGACGACCTTGCCGGAGAGCACGTTCTTGAGCTTGGTGCGCACGAAGGCGGGGCCCTTGCCGGGCTTGACGTGCTGGAACTCGACGACGGACCAGAGCTGGCCTCCGTCGAGCTTGAGCACCAGGCCGTTCTTGAGGTCGTTCGTGGAAGCCACGGTTGCGGAATCTCCTGGACTGAAGCTGGTGGAACGACCGGGGATGCGCGCTAGAGCGCGAGCAGTTCCTTGGTCGTCATGGTGAGTAGCTCGGGTCCGCCGTCCGCCTCGGGGCGCACGACGAGCGTGTCATCGATCCGGACACCGCCCCGGCCCGGGAGGTGGACCCCCGGTTCGACGGTGACCGGCACACAAGCGTCCAGTTTACCCATGGCTGTCGGTGCCAATTGCGGGTCCTCCTCGATTTCGAGGCCCACACCGTGCCCGGTCCTCGGCTGGAGGCCCTCTCCGTACCCCGCCAACTCCAGCGGATGCCGGGCCGCACGGTCCACGTCCCGGTAGGCGGCGCCCGGCGCCAGCGCCTCCCTGCCTCCCCGCTGAGCGGCGAAAACGAGGTCGTAGAGCTCGATCTGCCACTGGGCGGGGGCGGTGCCGATGACGAAGGTCCGGCCGATCTCGCAGCGGTAGCCGTGGTAGTTCGCGCCCAGCCGGACGGAGAGGAAATCCCCCTCCTCGACCCGGCGGTCGGAGGGCCGGTGCTGCCCCTGGCCGGAGTTGGGGCCGGTGGCGACGGAGGTGGCGAAGGCGGGGCCGTCCGCCCCGTGGTCGACCAGGCGGCGCTCCAGCTCCAGCGCGAGATGGCGCTCGGTGCGGCCGACCAGGATCGACTCGAGGAGCTCGCCGAGGGCTTGGTCGGTGATCTCCGCGGCGATGCGCAGACAGCCGATCTCCTCCTCGTCCTTGACGATCCGCTGCTGCTCCACGGTGAAGCCCAGATCGGCCAGCCTGAGGTGTGGTGCGGCCTTCCCCATGGCGCGGTGCCGGGCCACGGTCAGGTCGTGCTCCTCCACGGCGAGCGAGTCCGCACCCGCCCCGGCGGCGAGGCCCGCAGCCTCCACCACCGGGTCCGCGTCGGGGACGGGCAGGACATCGACCCGCAGCGCCTCGTCGGGCCGCCCGTGGCCGGGTTCTCCGGCCGGGGCGCGGGGGCAGAGCAGAACGTCCTCGCCAGGGCCGAGCAGCAGCACGGCGCCCGGCGGCGCTCCGCCCGCGAGATAGCGGACGTTGGCGGGGCGGGAGACCAGGGCGGCCGCGGACCCCGCGGCGGCGCACCGGTCGCGGAGCAGCCCGCGTCGGACGGCGTGCACCTCAGACATGCTCCGAGCGTACGAGCGGGGTCGGCTCCCCGCCCGGCCAGCGCATCCGACCGGGGGGACGGGCGCGGCAGGGTCACAGGGGGTCAGGCCACAGGAGCGGCTGCTACCAGGCGGGAGGGGAGGCGATGGAGCGGGCGAGCACGTCGTCCAGGACCCGGGCGGTGGTCTCCACGTCGTAGGTGGAGTTGTCGATGATGGGGAGCCCGGAGCCGTACCAGCCGGCCATCCGGCCGTGGATGCGGGCGACCTCCTCGTCGGAGAGCCTGCGGTTGCCGCTGCGGGCGGCGTTGCGCTCCAGGACGATCTCCAGGCCGGGCAGCAGCACGACGGGCAGCAGTCCGGGGCCCACATGGCGCTTCCAGCCGCCGAGGCCGACGACCGGGCGGTCGGGGAAGACGGCGTCGTCGAGGATGCAGGAGATGCCGTTGGCGAGGAAGTTACGGGCGGCGAAGCCGCAGGTGCGGCGGGCCAGGCGGTACTGGGCCTCGGAGTGGTCGTTCCAGCCGGCCTGGGGGTCGGCGAAGCCGGAGCAGACCCATTCGCGGACGTCGTCCAGGGAGACGTGGGCGGTGGGCACCCGGCGGCGGGCCGCCCAGAGCCGGGCCACGGTGGTCTTGCCCGCGCCGGCCGGGCCGATCAGCAGCACGGCGAGCGTGGCGGCGCCGGTGCCGGGCTCGGCGGGGGGTGCGGGCAGCGCCACGGGGCCGCCCGGGGGCAGCTGGACGTGTCCGGTGGCCTGGCCGCCGGAGGGCGGCGGGGTGGGCCCGGTGCCGCTCCAGCCGTGCTGGGGGGCCTGGCCAGGGGCGGGAGGCTGCGGTGCGTGCCCCTGGGCCGGATGCTGGGGGGCCTGGCCGTGCGCGGGATGCCGGGGAGCCTGGCCCGGTGCCGGAGCCTGGCCCGGTGCGAGGGGGGGCGAGGGTATCGGGGGCGGGCCCGGCGGTCCGGGGTGGCCGGGGTGCTGGGCCTGGTGCGACCAGCCGGCGGGCCCGTTGCCGGGTCCTTGGGGCGGCGGCAGCGGGGCCCCCACTGCGTGCTGCATCCGGTGCCACTCCGTCTCGTAACCGCAACTGACGCTGATGGGACGGCTACCGTACCTTCCCGGGCCGTCTCAGGGTGAACGGCCGGGGAGGGCACGGAGTGCCCGTGAGCACCCGGGGGGCTGTCAGTCCGTCAGTTCGTCGGCCAGGGCGCGCAGCGCGAGCCGGTAGGAGCCGATGCCGAACCCGGCGACGGTGCCCGTGGCCACCGGGGCGACCACGGAGGTGTGGCGGAACTCCTCGCGGGCGTACGGGTTGGAGATGTGCACCTCGATCAGCGGGGCGGTGCGCTGGGCGGCCGCGTCCCGCATCCCGTACGAGTAGTGCGTGAAGGCGCCCGGGTTGAGGACGACCGGAATCGAACCGTCCGCCGCCTCGTGGAGCCAGCGGATCAGTTCGCCCTCGTCGTTCGTCTCGCGTACGTCGACGTCGAAGCCGAGCTCCTTGCCGAGCGCGGTGCAGGTCTCGACGAGTCCGGCGTACGAGGTGGCCCCGTAGACGTCGGGTTCGCGGGAGCCGAGCCGGCCGAGATTGGGGCCGTTGAGCACGAGGACCCTGCGGGTCATGCGGAGACCTCCCCGTAGGCGGCGAGCAGTACGGCCGGGTCGGGGCCCTCCAGGACGGTGGGCTTGCCGAGGGCGTCCAGGACGATGAAGCGCAGCAGGTCGCCGCGGGACTTCTTGTCGACCTTCATGTTCTCCAGCAGCTTGGGCCACTGGTCGCCGCGGTAGGTGAGCGGCAGGCCCACGGACTCCAGGATGCTCCGGTGGCGGTCGGCGGTGGCGTCGTCGAGGCGTCCGGCGAGCCGTCCCAGCTCGGCGGCGAAGACCATGCCGATGGAGACGGCTGCGCCGTGGCGCCACTTGTAACGCTCGTTCTTCTCGATGGCGTGGGCCAGGGTGTGGCCGTAGTTGAGGATCTCGCGGAGCCCGGACTCCTTGAGGTCGCTGGAGACGACCTCGGCCTTGACCCGGATCGACCGCTCGATCAGCTCGGCGGTGTGGGGTCCGGCGGGCGTACGGGCGCCCTCGGGGTCGGCCTCGACGAGGTCGAGGATGACCGGGTCGGCGATGAAGCCGGCCTTGATGATCTCGGCCATGCCGGAGACGTAGTCGTTGACCGGCAGCGAGTCGAGCGCGGCGAGGTCGCAGAGGACCCCGGCGGGCGGGTGGAAAGCGCCGACGAGGTTCTTGCCCTCGGCGGTGTTGATGCCGGTCTTGCCGCCGACGGCCGCGTCGACCATGCCGAGCACGGTGGTGGGGATGGCGATCCAGCGCACCCCGCGCAGCCAGCTGGCCGCGACGAACCCCGCGACGTCCGTGGTGGCGCCGCCGCCGATGCCGATGATGACGTCGGTGCGGGTGAAGCCGGTCTGGCCGAGCGCCTTCCAGCAGTAGGCGGCGACCTCGACGGTCTTGGCCTCCTCGGCGTTCGGCAGCTGGATCGCGATGGCCTCGTACCCCTGTTGGGCGAGGTCCTGACGGACCGCCTCACCGGTCTCGGCGAGCGCCTCGGGGTGCAGGACGGCGACCCGCCGGGCGCGGTCGCCGATGAGCTGGGGCAGCTCGCCGAGGAGCTGGTGGCCGACGAGGACCTCGTACGGGTCGGAACCCGCGGAGCCTGCGACCTGGATGCGGGTGGGGCTCTGCTGCGTCATGCCGGTGTTCTCCACGCCGAGGGCCGCTGCGCCCTCCGGCAGTTCCAGTGCGTCGATGATCGCCTGGGCGACCTCTTCGGGGGTGTTCTCATCGGTGGCGACGACCGTACGGGCGACCTCTTCGTACAGGTGGCGGCGGGCGTCCATCAGCTCGCGCCACTGCCGGCGCGGGTTGACCGCGAGCAGCGGGCGGGCGGCGCCCAGGCCGACGCGGCGGACGGCCTCGTCCACGTCCATGGAGAGGTAGACGACCGGGCGGTCCGCCAGCAGCTCCCTGGTCGACCCGTCCAGGACGGCTCCGCCGCCGAGGGAGAGGACGCCCGTGTGTCCGGCGAGGGCAGCGGCGACGGCCCGGCGCTCCAGGGCGCGGAAGTGCTCCTCGCCCTCGTCGTAGAAGATCTCCGCGATCGGCTTGCCCGCCTCGGCGACGACGTCCGCGTCGGTGTCCCGGTAGGTGGTGCCGAGCCGGGCGGCCAGCAGTTCGCCGACGGTGGACTTGCCGACGCCCATAGGGCCGACGAGGACGACCAGGGGGCCGCTCATCGGATCTGGAGGTGGTCGAGGTACGACTGGACGTTGCGGGAGGTCTCGGGGACGCTGTCGCCGCCGAACTTCTCCGCGACCGCGTCGGCCAGGACCAGGGCGACCATCGCCTCCGCGACGATGCCAGCCGCCGGGACGGCGCAGACGTCGGAGCGCTGGTGGTGGGCCTTGGTGGCCTCGCCGGTGACGACGTCCACGGTGGCCAGGGCGCGCGGCACGGTCGCGATGGGCTTCATCGCGGCGCGGACACGCAGCAGCTCGCCGGTGGTGAGCCCGCCCTCGGTGCCGCCGGATCGCCCGGAGGTGCGCTTGATGCCGTCCTCCGTGGCGACGATCTCGTCGTGCGCCTTCGAGCCGGGGACCCTGGCCAGTTCGAAGCCGTCGCCGACCTCGACGCCCTTGATCGCCTGGATGCCCATGAGCGCGGCGGCGAGCCGGGCGTCCAGGCGCCGGTCCCAGTGCACGTGCGAGCCGAGTCCGACGGGCACGCCGTACGCCAGCACCTCGACGACCCCGCCGAGGGTGTCGCCGTCCTTGTGGGCCTGGTCGATCTCGGCCACCATCGCCTTGGACGCGTCCGCGTCCAGGCAGCGGACCGGGTCGGCGTCCAGCCTCTCCACGTCGGCGGGGACCGGGTAGACGCCGTACGGCGCCTTCGCGGCGGCCAGCTCGACGACATGGCTGACGATCTCGATGCCCGCGGTCTCCTTGAGGTAGGAGCGGGCGACGGCCCCGAGGGCGACGCGCGCGGCGGTCTCCCGGGCGCTGGCGCGTTCCAGGACCGGCCGGGCCTCGTCGAAGCCGTACTTCTGCATCCCCGCGAGGTCTGCGTGGCCGGGGCGGGGCCGGGTCAGCGGCGCGTTGCGGGCCAGCTTCGCCAGCTCGTCGGGGTCGACCGGGTCGGCCGACATGACCTGCTCCCACTTGGGCCACTCGGTGTTGCCGACCATGACGGCGACCGGGGAGCCCATGGTGAGGCCGTGCCGTACGCCGCCGAGGAAGGTGACCTCGTCCTGCTCGAACTTCATCCGCGCACCGCGGCCGTAGCCGAGCCGTCGCCGGGCCAGCGCCTCCGCCACCATCGCCGTGGTGATCGGGACACCGGCGGGAAGACCCTCCAGCGTCGCCACCAGTGCGGGTCCGTGCGACTCCCCCGCGGTCAGCCAGCGCAACCTGCTCAACGGTGCTCCTCATGCTCGCGCCTGAAATCCAACGGCGCCACCGGGTGCGCGGCCCTGGCCCGCCACCCCCGATCCTTTCACGACCGGGGGCAGGGTCCGGCCGCCGGTCCAGCAGACGGACGGGCGGGAGCAGGGGGAAGCGGGAAGACGTCGCCAGGTTCCTCGACACCGACGAAACCAAGATCTAACCGGCGTGTTGATTACTGGCAAACCCTGAAGCCGCTGCAATCTGCGGCTCATGCTATGACGTGCAGAGATCCCACGTGCTGTCCGAGAGGCATACGCAGGAAATCACCGTCTTCCACTCGACAACGCCAGTTCCAGGAAGAATTGCGCAGTCACCCTGAAGCATCCGACTACTTTTTCCTTTTACGGCGACAAGACGACACTGGGCGCAGCAATTCGCACCGAAGGCGGATCCTGGGCCAGGAAGAAGGAGCTTTCACTTACTACGCCGGCCCGGTCTGCGTACGCGCCTCCGGAAAGTGCGTGCAGTACCGGGGTATGACATGTCAGAGCGGCGCATCCGGCGTCTGGCAGGAGACGCACCCAGCTCTTTTGCCAACTGCGGCTGATCCAATTCCGTAGAGCCTGCCAGTGCAGTGGCCCCCAACGAGGCTTCCGGGGCCGGTGCACAGGCAGCGATGCCCCCGTGAAAGCCCGAGCTTCGGTGTCACCGCGACTCGAGGGCCCTGAGTCCCGCACTTCGCATGGCTGCCGGGAATGCGTGCGGCACACCTGTCATCTGCTCCACCTGAAGGGCCGCCTGGTGCACCAGTAGGTCCAGGCCCCCCACCACAGCACCTGCACGCTCCGACCATGCAGCCACCAGCGCCGTGGGCCACGGCTCGTAGAGCACGTCGAAGAGGATGCCCGGAGCCTCCGGCACGGATCCGGCCAAGTCGTCGGTGGCTCCGTCGGGGGTGGTGGCGATCACCAACGGCGCGCTCAGTGCCGCTGCCGCGTCGGCCCAGTCGCCGATCAGGACGTCGACCCCGAGCCGCTCGCCCCAGCCCCGCATCTCGGCGGCGCGCTCGGGGCCGCGTACATAGGCGGTGACTGGCCCGGCGCAGACCACGGCGAGTGCGGCCAACGCGGAGGAGGCGGTGGCACCGGCGCCGAGGACGGCGGCGGATTCGACCTTGTCGATCCCGCGCTCCCGCAGAGCGGCGATCATGCCGGGGATGTCGGTGTTGTCACCGACCCGTCGGCCGTCCTCGGTGAACACGACCGTGTTGACGGCCTCCACGGAGGCCGCCGTCGCGCTGATCTCGTCGAGCAGCGGGATGATCGCCCGCTTCAGCGGCATGGTCAGCGACAGCCCCGCCCAGGAGGAGTCCAGCCCTTCGATGAACCCGGGCAGCGCCGCCTCGTCGACCTCGAACCGGTCGTAGGACCAGTCGTCGAGGCCGAGCTCGGCGTACGCGGCGCGGTGCAGGACCGGGGAGAGGGAATGCGCGATGGGCGAGCCGAGGACGGCGGCCCGGCGTCGGATATCAGCCAAGTCCCTGCTGTTCCTTCCACTTCTCGTTCAGCTTCTCGTGCTCCTCGACGGTTTTCGTGAACTCGGTCTTCTTGCCGTCGAGCGAGATGAAGAACATCCAACCCTTGCCGGTCGGGTTGAGCGACGCCTTGATGGCGTCCATGCCCGGGTTGCTGATCGGCCCCGGCGGGAGACCCGCGTGGTAGTAGGTGTTGTAGGGGTCCGGGTTGCTCCGGATCTCCCTGGAGCCGATCTTGATCTTGCTCTGGTTGTTGAGGTAGTTGAACGCCGAGTCGAATTCAAGCTTGCGGTTGGTGATCGTGTTGTCGGGTTCGAGCCGGTTGTAGACGACTTCGGCCATCTTGCGGAAGTCGTCGTGCGTGAGGCCCTCCGCCTGCACCAGGCTCGCCACCGTCAGCACCTGCCACGGGCCATCGAGGTTGAACTTCTTGGCCGTGGCCTCGAAGTCGATGTTCTCGTACTCCTTGTTGGCCCGCGCGACCATCCGCTTCAGCGCGTCCTCGGGCTTGGATCCCTTGGCGACCGGGTAGGCCGCCGGGTAGAGGAAGCCCTCCAGCGGGTCCTTCACATCCGGGTTGTCGTCGGCCCAGTCGGGCAGGCCCAGCGACTCCGCCTTGGTCTTGGCGATCTCCGCCGTGGTGCCCTTCGCCAGCTCGAGCCGCTCGTCGATCTTGGCGTAGACCCTGACGTTGCGGGTGCCTTCGGGGATCACGAAGGCGTTCTGGCTCTTTGGGTCGAGCATCAGCTCCACCGCGCTGGCCCCGGACATCTCCTTCTTCAGGAGATAGACGCCGGCCTGGATCGACCGGCCCTTGGGGTTGTTGTTCTGCGCCGCGACGAAGGCGTCGGAGGACTTGATGACTCCCTGCTTGCGCAGGATGTTCGCGATGTCGTAGCCGAGGGCCCCCTCGGGGATCTCGACCTCGACCTGCTCGTCGGTGCCCGACCCCGCGAAGTCGGCCGGAGCGCCGAACTGCTTCTTCCAGTACGTGTAGCCGACGTACGACACTCCCCCGAGGCCGCCGACCAGGACGAGGGAGACGACCAGGCAGGCGCAGCCGTTGCGGCTCTTCTTCTTGCCCTTGCCGCCCCGTCGCTCGCCGTCTCCGCGGCCCCGGCGTGCGGAGCGCGAGGAGTCGTCGTCCGGATCGCCGTCGTCGTCGCGGGGTTCGCGGCCGGCGGGTTCGTCGGCGCCGGTGAAGAAGGGATGCGTCTCTTCCTGCGGCTCGTCCGGGTCCCAGTCCGTCGACGGCTTCTGCTGCTCGGGCTGCTGGTGCTCGGTCTCGCGGCGGCCCGGCGGCTGCGGCGGGGGGTAGGCCTCGGGCGTGCCGTAGTAGTCGTGCGATTCGCCGTAGCCGGCCGGCTGCTGCTGGGCGTAGTACGAGTCCTGGGGCTCGGCCCCGTACGGCACAGCGGCCTGCTGCCCGGAGTCCCAGCCGCCGTCGTACTGCGGCTGGGCGGGAGGCTGCTGACCGTACGGGTCCTGCTGCTGTGCGCCGTACTGCTGCTGATGCTGGTGCTCGTACTGCGGATACTGCTGCTGGTCGTACTGCTGCTGATACTGCTGGGGATCCTGGTGCTGCTGGTACTGCTGGGCGTCCTGGTGCTGCTCGTGGTTCTGGGCGTACGGGTCCTGCGGATAGGACTGCTGCTGGTCGCCGTACTGGCCCTGGCCGTGGTCAGCCTGCCGGCCTCCCCATCCCTGGTCCCCGTACAAGGGGTCCCCGGGATGCCACGGTTCGGAGCCGGGGCCCCGGCCATACTCAGTCATCGATCCCCTAGAGCCGCGAGACGACGTTCCGTCTCTTCGCTTCGCTGTGCGGTGTCTGTTCGAACCACCGACGCATCGCGCGGAACGTTACCGTATCGCGATCAGACAACCACTTCGACGCCCTCGCCCGGAGGATTGCCTGACGCCCGTTCGGACTCCAGAGCGTTCTGAAGGATCACCACAGCGGCAGCCTGGTCGATGACAGACCGGCCCTTCTTGGACTTCACGCCCGAGGCGCGCAGCCCCTGAGTGGCCGTCACTGTGGTCATCCTCTCGTCCACCAGGCGCACCGGAACGGGTGCGATCGAACGGGCGACCGCCTGGGCGAAGTCACGGACCTTGGCTGCCGCCGGGCCCTCGCCGCCGCCGAGGGAGCGCGGCAGGCCGAGGATGACCTCGATCGGCTCGTACTCGTCAACGATCTGGCGGAGCCGCCGGTGGGCGGCCGGGACGTCGCGTCCCGGCACGGTCTCCACCGGCGTGGCCAGGATCCCGTCGGGGTCGCACGAGGCGACCCCGATCCGGGCGTCCCCGACGTCGACGGCGAGCCGTCGTCCGCGGCGCATCTGCGTCATCCCGCCCGTCACGCCGTCTCGGTGACGAGGCGTTCGACAGCGACGACGGCGTCACCGATGGCGGCCGGGTTCGTGCCGCCGCCCTGGGCGACGTCCGGCTTGCCGCCGCCACCGCCGCCGAGCGTCTTGGCGGCCGTACGGACGAGGTCACCGGCCTTGAGGCCGCGCTCACGGGCGGCCTCGTTGGTGGCGATGACCGTGAGCGGGCGGCCGTTGGCCGTGGTGAACAGAGCCACGACGGCCGGGCGGCCGCCCTGGATGCGGCCGCGTACGTCCAGGACCAGCTTGCGCAGGTCGTCGGCGGAGGTGCCGTCGGGGACCTGGCCGGTGACCAGGGCGGTGCCCCGGACGTCCTTGGCGGACTCGAGGAGTCCGGCGGCGGCCTGCAGGACCTTCTCCGCGCGGAACTTCTCGATCTCCTTCTCGGCGTCCTTCAGCTTGCCGAGCATGCCCGCGATCTTCTCCGGGAGCTCCTCGGGACGGCCCTTGACCAGTTCCTGGAGCTGGGCGACGACCGTGTGCTCCCGGGCGAGGAAGTTGTACGCGTCCACGCCGACGAGGGCCTCGATGCGTCGTACGCCGGAGCCGATGGAGGACTCGCCGAGCAGCTTGACCAGGCCGAGCTGGGCGGTGTTGTGGACGTGGGTGCCGCCGCACAGCTCCTTGGAGAAGTCGCCGATGGTGACGACCCGGACCCGCTCACCGTACTTCTCTCCGAACTCGGCGATGGCACCCTGCTTCTTGGCCTCGTCGATCGACATGACCTCGGCCTGGACGTCGAGTTCGCGCGAGAGGACCTCGTTGATCCGCTGCTCCACGTCGGTGAGGACCGTGCCGGGAACGGCGGCGGGCGAACCGAAGTCGAAGCGGAAGCGGCCCGGGGAGTTCTCCGAACCGGCCTGGGCGGCCGTCGGGCCCAGCGCGTCACGCAGCGCCTGGTGGGTGAGGTGGGTGGCGCTGTGGGCGCGGGCGATGGCCCGGCGGCGGGTGGAGTCGATGGAGGCGAAGACGGGGGCCCCGACCGTCACCTCGCCGACCTGGACGACGCCCTTGTGGACGTGGACGCCGGGGACCGGCTTCTGGACGTCGCGGATCTCGATCACGGCACCGGTGTCGAGCCGGATGCGGCCGGTGTCGGCGAGCTGGCCGCCGCCCTCGGCGTAGAAGGGGGTCCGGTCGAGGACGACCTCGACCTCGTCGCCCTCGGTGGCGGCGGGCGAGGGCACCCCGTCGACCAGCAGGCCGACGATGGTGGACTCGCCGGCCACGCTGGTGTAGCCGGTGAACTCGGTGGCGCCGGAGCTGTCGGCGACCTCGCGGTAGGCGGAGAGGTCGGCGTGACCGGTCTTCTTGGCGCGGGCGTCGGCCTTGGCCTTGTCACGCTGCTCCTGCATGAGGCGGCGGAAGCCGTCCTCGTCCACGGAGAGCCCCTGCTCGGCGGCCATCTCCAGGGTCAGGTCGATCGGGAAGCCCCAGGTGTCGTGGAGCAGGAACGCCTTGTCGCCGGGGAGGACCTGGCCGCCGGCGGCCTTGGTCTCGGTGACGGCGGTCTCCAGGATGTTGGTACCGCCCCTGAGGGCCTTCAGGAAGGCGGCCTCCTCGGCGAGCGCGACCGTCTCGATGCGCTGGCGGTCGGTGACCAGCTCCGGGTACTGGAGCCCCATCGTGTCGATCACGACGTCGACCAGGTCCTTGACGACCGAGCCGGAGGCGCCCATCAGCCGCATGTTGCGGATGGCGCGGCGCATGATGCGGCGCAGGACGTAGCCGCGGCCCTCGTTGCCGGGGGTGACGCCGTCGCCGATGAGCATCACCGACGTACGGATGTGGTCGGCGACGACGCGGAGCGAGACGTCCGTGCCGTTCTCGGCGCCGTAGCGGACACCGGTCAGTTCGGTGGCCTTGTCCATGACGACGCGCAGGGTGTCGGTCTCGTACATGTTCTGCACGCCCTGCAGGATCATGGCGAGGCGTTCGAGGCCGAGACCGGTGTCGATGTTCTTCGACGGCAGGTCCCCGAGGATCGGGAAGTCCTCCTTGCCGTCGCCGGCGCCGCGCTCGTACTGCATGAAGACCAGGTTCCAGATCTCCACGTAGCGCTCGTCGTTGACGGCGGGGCCGCCCTCGACGCCGAACTCGGGACCGCGGTCGTAGTTGATCTCGGAGCAGGGGCCGCAGGGTCCGGGGACGCCCATGGACCAGAAGTTGTCCTTCTTGCCCAGGCGCTGGATGCGCTCGGCGGGGACGCCGATCTTGTCGCGCCAGATGGCCTCGGCCTCGTCGTCGTCGAGGTAGACCGTGATCCAGAGCTTCTCGGGGTCGAGACCGTAACCGCCGTCCTCGACGGAGTTGGTCAGCGCGTCCCAGGCGAGCTGGATGGCGCCTTCCTTGAAGTAGTCCCCGAAGGAGAAGTTGCCGCACATCTGGAAGAAGGTGCCGTGGCGGGTGGTCTTGCCGACCTCCTCGATGTCCGGCGTGCGCACGCACTTCTGCACGCTGGTGACGCGCGGGGCGGGCGGCTTGGCCTCGCCGAGGAAGTACGGCTTGAAGGGGACCATGCCCGCGGGGACCAGCAGCAGAGTCGGGTCGTCCGCGATGAGCGACGCCGAAGGCACGGCGGTGTGACCGCGCTCCTCGAAGAAGCTCAGCCAGCGGCGGCGGATTTCAGCCGACTCCATCAGTGGTCCTCATTCCGGTTGTTCGAGTTGTGGTCGTACGAGTTGCGGGGGAGCGTGCGGTACGTGTCCGGGTGCGCGGCGGGCTCGGCCGCCTCGACGGCGTAGTGCCGCTGCACGGGGAGCTCGGGGTCGACCGGTGCCTCCAGCCCCAGGGCGCCGCCCAGTTCGGCTTCGCGCCGGACCATTCCCTCGCGGACGTCGAGTGCGAAGTCCTTGAGCTTGTGGCCGGTCTCGATCGCCTTGTCCGCGGCCTGCGCCGCGAGGCTCTCGGGCGTCAGCTGCTTGAGCTTGCGGTTGACCTTGGTGGTGGCCCAGACACCGGCGGCTGCGCCGGCGGTGAACCAGAAGGTGCGGCGGAACATCGCTGGATCAGTCCTTCTGTCCGCGGGTGTTTCGGCGTTCGCGCTTGCGTCCGCGCGCCGAGGGTACGGTCCGGCCGACGATCACCGTGCGGCGGGAGGAGCGGCTCCGTGCCGGTTCCGCTTCGGGCTCGGAGGTGCTGCGGCGGCCGAGGGCCTGCCGTACGCCGTAGCCGAACGCGGCGACCTTGACGAGCGGTCCGCCGAAGGTGGAGGCGACGGTGGTGGAGAGCGCGGAGGCGTTGGAGGTGACCTCCTGGACGTCGCTCGCGATGGCGTCGACCTTGTCCAGCTGGGTCTGCGCGGAACGCACCGTCGCCGAGGCGTCCGCCAGCAGCGGAACGGCCTGTTCCGTCACGTCCGCCACCAGCTTGGTGGTCGCCCTGAGCGTCTGGGCGAGCCTCACCAGCACCACGGCGAGGAACGAGACCAGGATCGCCCAGAAGACGGCCACGAGGATCCCGGCCACCTCTCCACCGGACACTGTGCACCGCTCTCTGCTCGTCGCTTGTCTGCTTGTCGCTTCGGCCCCCGCGGGGGGCCTGCCTCCGTCGGTGCGGCCGGCTCCTGCCCGTGCGCCCGATCGTCGTCCCACGAGCCTATCGCGCCGCACATCTCCTCCCCTACCGCATTCCCGGAGGGCCCCGCCGCATTCTCCGGCGGCGGGGGGCGGGGCCCGGAAGCGAGATTGTACGGAGAGCATGCGGGCCAGTACCCTGCGTGTTTCATGCGAAGCCTGCAGCACCCTTCCATGAACCCGGACGACCCGGACTCCCCTTGCACCGCTCCGGTCGGCAACGTCCCGGCGGAGCTGAACCGGTTCGTGGGCCGCGAGGACGAACTGGCGGCGCTCGGCGGGCTGCTGGAGGAGTCCCGGCTGGTCACCGTGGTCGGAGTGGCGGGCGTGGGCAAGACCCGGTGTGTGAGCAGGGTCGCCGCGCTGCTGGAGAAACGGTACTGCGACGGGGTCTGGCTCACCGATCTGTCCCCGGTCCGCGAGGCCGGCCTGCTGGAGCACGCCGTGGTCGAGGCGCTCGGGCTGACCGACCACACGGGCAGACCGCCGCGCACCGTCCTCGTCGAGAACCTCCGCGAGCGCCGGGCGCTGCTGGTGCTGGACGGTTTCGAGCACCTCGTCGACGCCTGCGCCGACCTGGTACGGGAGTTGCTGCGCCGGGCGCCGGGGCTCCGGGTGCTCGCGGCCGGGCGCCGCCCTCTTCTGGTGGACGGTGAAGTGACGTTCACCCTCGCCCCTATGTGCGACGAGGACGCGGTGGAGCTGTTCTCGGAGCGGGCCCGCTCGGTGCGGCCGAACCGGGAGCCGACGGCCGGGGACCGGGCGGCCGCCCTGGAGCTCTGCCACCGCCTCGACGGTATTCCGCTGGCGCTGGAGCTGGCCGCGGGACGGCTGCGCGCCCTCTCGGTCGACCAGGTGCTGCTGCGACTGGACGACCGGTTCCGGCTGCTGACCGGCGGCAGCCGCGGCGCTCCGCCCCGCCACCGGGCGCTGCGTACGGCCATCGGCTGGAGTCATGAGCTGTGCACACCCGGGCAGCGGCTGCTGTGGGCGCGGCTCTCGGTCTTCGCCGGGCAGTTCGATCTGGAGGCCGCGGAGTACATCTGCGGCGGCGCCGGTCTGCCGGCCGACGCGGTGCTCGACGTGCTGGAGGAGCTCCTGGCCCAGTCGGTGGTGGAGCGTGAGGACGGTGCGACGGGCACCCGGTACCGCCTGCTGGAGTCGGTCCGCGAGTACGGCGCCGAGTGGCTGGCGGCGGCCGGGGACACCCGGCGGATGCGGCGACGGCACCGGGACTGGTACCTGGGCCTGGCGACCTGGTGCGAACTGGACTGGTTCTCGCCGCGCCAGGCGGAGGTGGCGGCCCGGATCGACGCCGAACTGCCCAACCTCCGGCGGGCGATGGAGTGCTCCATGGAGAGCCCCGACGAGGTCCATCTGGCACACCATCTGGCGGGCTCGCTCTGGTTCTACTGGGCCGGGTGCGGGCGGCTGTCGGAGGGCCGGTACTGGCTGGAGCACGTACTGGAGGAGCCGACCCCGTACGACGCCGCACGGCTCAAGGTGCTGTGGGTGCTGGGGTATGTGGCGGTGCTCCAGGGCGACGCGGTCGGGGCGATCTCGGCGCTCCAGGAGTGCCGGGAGGAGGCCGAGCGGTCCGGGGACGCCACGGCGATGGCGTACGCGGTCCACCGTACGGGCTGCCTGGCGATCGTCACGGACGACCCGGCCCGCGCCGAGGAGCTGCTGCGTGAGGCGCTCGGCCGCTACCGCGAGATCGGTGAGCTGAACAGCAATGTGGTGATGGCGCAGGTGGAGCTGGCCATGGCGGTGGCGTTCCTGGGTGATCTGGACGCGGCGGCGGACATCTGCGAGGAGGTCCGGGAGGTCTGCGAGGACCATGGGGAGCGGTGGGCGCTGGCGTACGCGCTCTACGTCCTGGCGTACGCCGCGCTGCGGCGGGGGCTGCCGGAGCGGGCGCGGCGGATGCTCGGGGAGTGCCTGATGATCGGCCGGACCTTCGACGACCTGCTGGCCACCGCGCTCTCGCTGGAGCTGCTCGCGCTGGTGACGGCGGTGGAGGGCGATGCCGGGGAGGCCGCGGTGCTCCAGGGGGCGGCGGAGCGGATCTGGCCCTCGGTGGGGCTGCCGCTGTTCGGCTCGGTGCACTTCGGGCGGCCGCGGGTGGAGTGCGAGGAGCAGGTGCGACGGGAGCTGGGGGACGCCGCGTACGAGGCGGGGCTGCGGGCCGGGAAGCGGCTGGATCGCGCCACCGTGGTCGAGCGGGCGCTGGGGGGTGGCGGTGCCCAGGAGCGTCGCGATCCGCCCGGGGCGGACGGTGGTCCCGCCTCCGGGGGAACGCGAAGGCCCGCCGCCTCCCGGATGACAGGGAGGGGCGGGCCGGAACGCTGGTGAGAGCGGCTACGCCTGGATCAGCGGGCGTAGTACTCGACGACGAGCTGCTCGTCGCAGATCACCGGGATCTCCTTGCGGTTCGGGTCCCGGTCCAGGCGGAAGGCCAGGGCCTTCAGGTTCACCTGGAGGTAGCGCGGGGTCTCACCGTCGGTGTCGTAACCACCCTCGCGGGCCACCTGGAAGGGGACCTTGGTGCGGCTGCGCTCGCGGACCTGGACGACGTCGTCGGGGCGCACGCGGAAGGACGGCTTGTCGACCTTGCCACCGTTGACCTCGATGTGGCCGTGGACGACCATCTGACGGGCCTGGTAGATGGTGCGGGCGATGCCCGAACGCAGGACCAGGGCGTCGAGACGGCGCTCGAGCTCGACGACCAGCGCCTCGCCCGTCTTGCCTTCGGCCTTCTTGGCACGGTCGTAGGCGCGCGCCATCTGGCGCTCGCTGATGTCGTACTGCGCACGCAGGCGCTGCTTCTCCAGCAGACGGACCTTGTAGTCCGAGTTCTGCTTGCGGCCACGGCCGTGCTCGCCCGGCGGGTACGGACGAGCTTCGAAGTACTTGACAGCCTTGGGCGTCAGAGCGATGCCGAGGGCACGCGACTTCTTGACCTTGGGACGCGACTGGTTAGGCACGTTCTCCAGACCTCCGTTGTGGGTTAGGTTAGGTTTACCTTACTCAAGGAGATCGCATGTCTCGCCCTGGGAACACCACTCACGTCACGGACAGCACAGACAGCGGCAGCACCCAGAGAGGTGCTGCTACGACGGAAGGCCGATCTGATCGTGGTCAGCCGCGTCCCAGCGGGCTTGAAAACACTCGGATGCCGTCAGCAGCCGAGCGCACACGAACTCTCGTACAGAGTACCTGCTCCGCGCTGCTCGTCGTACCGGGGCTCGATCCGGCCCGCGCCGAAGCCCTGGTCCCGGACAGCAGGAGCGTAGGGCCCGAGGGTGACCTCTTCCTCGAATTCCCCGCGGATAGCCCAGCAGTACGGGCCGCGACGCACGCGCAGGGCGACGAGCTGACGGCCGTGCTGCAGATCACGGACGTCGCCCCGGTCTCCGTACCGCACCGCATCCGCGGCCGCGCCTGGGTCTCCGGCTGGCTCACCTCCGTGCCCGGCCTCGCGGAACCGGGCCGCATGATGCTGCGCCTCGAATTCGGCGAGGCGTACGTGGACGACCTCTGGGGCGCCGAGGACGTCGAGGCGGAGGACTTCCGGGACGCCGCCCCCGATCCGCTCGGCGGCCACGAGGCGGAGCTGCTCCAGCACCTGTACTCCGCCCACGACGAGCAGATGCGCACCCTGTGCGGGCTGCTGGGCGAGCGCACGGCGCGGGCCTGCTCCTCCCACCGGCCCACCGCCGTGCCGGTGGCGCTGGACCGCTTCGGGCTGCGGGTGCGCTTCGTGGAGGACAAGGGGTCGTGCTTCGACGCCCGCTTCGAGTTTCCGGAGCCGGTACGGGACGTCACCGAGCTGCGCCGGGCGATGCACACCCTCTTCGAGGCGGCCGCGTCCTGATCCCGGGACCGGCGGGTCAGGACGGGGCCGCGCCGCCTGTACGGCCCAGGCGCTCGCGGACCCGCTCGACCACGTCCGCGTACCGCGCCTCGGCGCCGTGCCGGGTGGGGGTGTAGTACTGCCGGTCGCGAACCGCGTCCGGGGCGTACTGCTGGGCGGCGATGCCGCCCTGGACGTCGTGCGGATAGACGTAGCCCTGGGCGTGGCCGAGCTTGGCGGCGCCCTTGTAGTGGCCGTCGCGCAGATGGGCCGGGACGGGCCCCGCGAGCCCCTTGCGCACGTCCTCCTGCGCGGCGGAGATCGCGAGCGTCGCCGCGTTGGACTTGGGCGCGAGAGCGAGGGCGATCGTGGCGTGGCTGAGGGTCAGCGCCGCCTCCGGAAAGCCGATCATCGCGACGGCCTGGGCGGCCGCCACCGCCGTCGGCAGGGCGGTGTGGTCGGCGAGGCCGATGTCCTCGCTGGCGGAGATCATCAGCCGGCGGGCGATGAACCGGGGGTCCTCCCCCGCCTCGATCATCCGCGCCAGATAGTGCAGGGCGGCGTCCACGTCGGAGCCGCGGATGGACTTGATGAGCGCGCTGGCCACGTCGTAGTGCTGGTCGCCGTCGCGGTCGTACTTCACGGCGGCCCGGTCGACGGTGGCCTCGACCGTCTCCAGCGTGATCTCCGCCTCGTGCGTGGCGAGCGCCGCACCGGCCGCCGCCTCCAGGGCCGTGAGCGCCCGGCGCGCGTCGCCGCCCGCGATGCGCAGAAGATGCGCCTCCGCGTCCTCGGGCAGGGTGAGGGATCCGCCGAGCCCGCGCTCGTCGGTCAGCGCCCGGCGCAGCAGATCACGCAGGTCGTCGTCGGTCAGCGATTCCAGGGTGAGCAGCAGGGAGCGCGACAGCAGCGGCGAGATGATCGAGAAGTACGGATTCTCCGTGGTGGCGGCGATCAGGGTCACCCAGCGGTTCTCCACGGCGGGGAGCAGGGAGTCCTGCTGGGCCTTGGAGAAGCGGTGGATCTCGTCCAGGAAGAGGACGGTCTCCTTGCCGAAGCCACCGGTGGCGCGGCGCGCGCTCTCGATGACGGCCCGGACCTCCTTGACGCCCGCGGTGATCGCGGAGAGCTCCACGAAGCGCTTGTTGGTGGCCTTGCTGACCACGTACGCCAGGGTGGTCTTCCCGGTGCCGGGCGGACCCCACAGGATCACCGACGAGGCACCGGCCGGACCGCCGCTCCCCTCGACGAGCCGGCGCAACGGCGAGCCCGGCTTCAGCAGATGCTGCTGGCCGACGACCTCGTCGAGGATGCGCGGACGCATCCGGACAGCGAGGGGGCTGCTGGACGGGTCCTTCTCCTGGCGGTCTTCGGCGGCTGCGGTAAAGAGGTCGGGCTCCACGTCATGAAGCCTATGCGACCCCACTGACAGTGCCCCGGTCGGCGGGTGCCTCTCAGCTGGTCCAGAAGTCCCACCAGCGCGTCAGGATCAGCATTCCGATGATTCCGATCCACAGCACCGGGGGCACCCAGGAGAACTCGGTCAGCCCGTTCCGCAGCCAGGCGGGCGCGGGCAGGATGCGGTGCTTGACGTTGTGCGTGGTCACGTAGCAGAACATGATGATCGTCGCGACCCAGGCCAGGCAGCACCACAGGCAGAGCGAGTTGATGTTGTACAGCGACTGGTACTGGAGCCAGGTGCAGAAGCCGACGCCGAACAGGGTGCCCGCGTTGAGGCCGAGCCAGAACCAGCTCCGGTAGCGGGCGCCGGCGAGCAGGCCCACCCCGATGGCGATGACCATGCCGTACGTGACCAGGCCGAGCATCGGGTTGGGGAACCCGAACGCCGAGGCCTGCTCGCTCTTCATGATGTTGCCGCACGCGACGACCGGGTTGAGGCTGCAGCCGGGCGTGAAGGAGGGGTCCTCCAGCAGCTTGAACTTGTCGATGGTGATGACCCAGGAGGCCAGCAGACCGGCCGCGCCGGTGATCACCAGGAGCAGGGCGAGTCCCCGTCCGGCACCGAAGGTGCGCTTGCCGCCGTCCTCGTCCTGGTCGGACGGGGAGTGGTGGTCTACCGCTGCAGTCGTCATATCGCCGTTCCATCACTGAGTCGTCAGCCGGGCACGGTCATTGTGCCGCACCTCCGGACGGGGCAGCCGTTCGGCGGACATAAAGATGTACGGCCGGTGGGCGGGTCCCGGCCCACCGGCGGGCGTCCGGCACGGTCCGGGCCGCCTGGGGCGGAAACGGTTTGGCGGGATGAAGCGCGCCTCTCCGTGTTGACGTAGGGGGCCGGGCGCGCAACGAGGAAGCGCGGCGAGGAAGCGTGAAGCCCTCCCCCGCCGCGCCCCGTTCCGCCGTGTCTCAGCCCAGCCGCTTCGTCAGCTCCGCGACGACCTCGGCCAGCGGCACCGCGCTCTGCTCGCCGGACTCCATGTCCTTCAGCTGGACGGCTCCCTCGGCCAGGTCGCGTTCGCCGGCCACCAGGGTGTAGCGCGCGCCCGAGCGGTTGGCGCTCTTCATCGCGCCCTTCAGGCCGCGGCCGCCGAAGGCGAAGTCGGCGGCGATGCCTGCGCGGCGCAGTTCGGTGACGACGGTGAACAGGGCCCTGCGTGCCTCCTGGCCGAGGGGGACGGCGTAGACGCTGGTGGTGACGGGGAGGGCGAGCTCGACGCCCTCGGCGTCCAGGGCGAGGACCGTGCGGTCCACGCCGAGGGCCCAGCCGACCGACGGCAGGGCGGGGCCGCCGATCATCTCGGAGAGGCCGTCGTAGCGGCCGCCGCCGCCCACCGCGGACTGCGAGCCGAGACCGTCGTGGACGAACTCGAAGGTGGTGCGGGTGTAGTAGTCGAGGCCGCGGACGAGCTTCTCGTCGTCCTCGTACACGACCCCTGCTGCCGTCAGCAGCGAGCGGACCTCCTCGTGGTACGCCTTGCAGGCGTCACAGAGGTAGTCGCGGAGCTTGGGCGCGTCGGTGAGCTGCTTCTGTACGTCGGGCCGCTTGTCGTCCAGGACGCGCAGCGGGTTGATCTCGATGCGGCGGCGGGTCTCGTCGTCGAGGTCGAGGTCGCGCAGGAAGGTCTGGAGCGCTTCCCGGTAGACGGGGCGGCACTCCTTGTCGCCGAGCGAGTTCAGCAGGATGCGGAACTGGCGCAGGCCCAGCGAGCGGTACGCCTGGTCGGCCAGGATGATCAGCTCGGCGTCCAGGACCGGGTCCTCGGTGCCGATGGCCTCGGCGCCGACCTGCGAGAAGTGGCGGTAGCGGCCCTTCTGCGGGCGCTCGTAGCGGTAGTACGAGCCGGAGTACCAGAGCTTGACGGGGAGGTTGCCGGCCTTGTGGAGGTTGGCCTGCAGAGCCGCGCGCAGCACGGAGGCGGTGCCCTCGGGGCGCAGCGCCAGCTGGGAGCCGCCCTTGGTGGTGAGGGTGTACATCTCCTTGGTGACGATGTCGGTGGACTCACCGACACCGCGGGCGAAGAGTTCGACGTCCTCGAAGCCGGGTGTCTCGATGTAGCCGTAGCCGGAGTCGCGCAGGGGAGCGGAGATGGCCTCGCGCACCGCCAGGAACTTCGCGGAATCCGGCGGGGTCAGGTCGTACGTGCCCTTGGGGGCCTGGAAGGTGCTCACGTGGTTGCGTCTCTCGTCTTCTACAGTCCTCGGCGCGGCGACGCGTCCAGACCGTTCATGAACGGATTGGTGGCTCGCTCGCGGCCGATGGTCGTCTGGGGGCCGTGGCCGGACAGCACCACGGTCGAGTCGTCGAGCGGCAGGCACACACGGGCCAGCGACTCGAGCAGCTCGGCGTGGTCGCCGCCGGGCAGGTCGGTACGTCCGACGGAGCCGGCGAAGAGCAGGTCGCCCGAGAAGAGGACCGGCGGAATGTCCGCGGCCCCGGGCATCCCGAACGTCACCGACCCCTTGGTATGGCCGGGCGCGTGCGAGACGCCGAACTCCAGCCCGGCCAGGGTCAGCTTCGAGCCGTCGGTCAGCTCCTTGACGTCGTCCGGCTCCCCCACGGTCAGCTCGCCCATGAGCGGCATCCCGATGGAGCGGCCGAGCGCCTTCTCCGGGTCGCTCATCATGTAGCGGTCCTGGGGGTGGATCCAGGCGGGGACGTCATGGGCGCCGCAGACGGGGACGACCGAGGCGACGTGGTCGATGTGGCCGTGGGTGAGCACGACGGCGACGGGCTTGAGCCGATGCTTCCTCAGCGCTTCCTCGACGCCCTGGGCGGCCTGGTGGCCCGGGTCGATGATCACGCACTCCTCACCGGCGGCGGGGGCGACCAGGTAGCAATTGGTCCCCCAGGCCCCGGCGGGGAACCCGGCAATGAGCACGATCGTCCTTAATGTTCGTCCGGAGGATGCGGCAGCGGTGAAGGATGCAGCAGATCAGAGCCTACCGGCGCTCCTCATGACACAGGTAACCCATATACGGTACGGGCAGCCCAGCCCCGATCTCACGACGTAACAAGGAGCCCAACCGGTGTCCAGCAGCGAACAGCGGCGGCGGCAGCTCGCCCGGGAGAAGTTCGAGCGCCAGCAGAAGCGCCGGGAGGAAGCCCGTCACCGGACGAGGCGCATCACCGCGATCGTCGCGGCCTCGGTGGCCGTGGTCGCCGTCGTCGGGGTGAGCGCGTTCGTCGTGGCGGGCAAGGACGACGGCAAGGACGACAAGAAGACCGAAGCGGCCGCGAGCCAGAGCCCGGAGCCGACGCCCTCGGAGAGCGAGAGCAAGGCTCCCCTGCCGCCGATGGAGATCGACAAGAGGGCGACGTACACAATGTCGCTGGGGACGAGCCAGGGCGACATGGCGTTCGCCATGGACGCGGCGAAGACCCCGCAGACGGTGAACTCCTTCAAGGCGCTCGCCGACAAGGGCTACTTCGACGGGACGAAGTGCCACCGCCTCACCACGCAGGGCATCTTCGTCCTGCAGTGCGGTGACCCGAAGGGTGACGGCACCGGCGGTCCCGGCTACAACATCCCGGACGAGAACCTCACGGCCCTCGGCAAGGCGGGGGACGACGGCACCGTGACGTTCCCGGCGGGCACGGTGGCGATGGCCAACACCGGCCAGCCGGACTCCGGCGGCAGCCAGTTCTTCCTGGTCTACAAGGACACGAAGCTGCCCCCCACCTACACCCCGTTCGGCACGCTCGACAAGGCCTCCCTGAAGAACGTGGAGAAGGTCGGCGCCGCGGGCGTCGAGGGCGGCGCGGGCGACGGTGCGCCGAAGAAGGCCGTGGAGATCGAGAAGGCGACCGTGAAGAAGAGCTGATCCGGCCGCACGGCCCCGGGGTGGGGGGTCTCGCACCCCGGGCCGCCGGGCGGGAGCGGATAATTTCGGCCGCGCTGAGTGCGGACAGCCGGGCGGCCGGTCGCCTAGATTGGCGTTGTGCAGGGCGGGCGAGGCCCGCCCGAGGAAACTGTGGACGATGCCCGGGGGGCGAACCCCCTCGCAGGCATCAGGTGGAGGAGGCGCTGTGAGCAGCGACCCGTGGGGCCGCGTCGACGAGACGGGCACCGTGTACGTGCGTACAGCCGACGGCGAGCAGATCGTCGGATCGTGGCAGGCCGGTTCCCCCGAGGAGGCTCTGGCCTATTTCGAGCGCAAGTACGACGGCATCGTGGTCGAGATCGGCCTCCTCGAACGGCGGGTGAAGACCACCGATCTGTCCGCGAAGGACGCGACGACCGCGATCGACCACCTGCGGCAGCAGGTGGACGAGCACCACGCGGTGGGCGACCTGGACGCGCTGCGCAAGCGGCTGGACGCGCTCGTGGCGACGGTCGAGGCGCGGCGCGAGGAGCGCAAGGTCCTCAAGGCCAAGCAGACCGACGAGGCCAAGCACGCCAAGGAGGCGCTGGTCGCCGAGGCGGAGGAGCTGGCGCAGAGCGAGCAGTGGCGGTCGGCCGGTGAGCGGCTGCGGGCGCTGGTGGACACCTGGAAGGGTCTCCCCCGCCTGGACCGCAAGTCGGACGACGAGCTGTGGCACCGCTTCTCGCACGCCCGCTCGGCGTTCTCCAAGCGGCGCAAGGCCCACTTCGCCGCGCTGGACGCCCAGCGCGAGGACGCCCGTAAGGCCAAGGAGAAGCTCGTCACCGAGGCCGAGGCGCTGTCCGGCTCCACGGACTGGGTGACCACGGCCGCGCGCTACCGCGACCTGATGACCGAGTGGAAGGCGGCGGGCCGCGCCCAGCGCGAGGCCGAGGACGACCTGTGGAACCGTTTCCGCGGCGCCCAGGACGTCTTCTTCGCCGCCCGCGGCGAGGTCTTCGCGGAGCGGGACGCCGAGCAGGGCGAGAACCTCAAGCTCAAGGAGGATCTCGCCACCGAGGCCGAGAAGCTGGTGCCGGTGAAGGACCTGAAGGCGGCCCGGGCCGCCTTCAGGGGCATCAACGAGCGCTGGGAGGCCATCGGCCACGTACCGCGTGACGCCCGGCCCAAGGTCGAGGGCCGGATGCAGGCGGTGGAGCGGGCGCTCCAGGAGTCCGAGGAATCCGAGTGGCGCCGGACGAACCCGGAGGCGCGGGCCCGCGCCGAGGGTCTGACCGGTCAGCTCCAGGCCGCCGTGGACAAGCTGCGCGGCCAGATCGACACCGCGCGCGCTTCGGGCAACAACGCCCGCGCGGACAAGCTGGCCAAGGAGCTTGAGGGCCGGCAGGCGCTGCTGGACCAGGCCCTGAAGGGCCTGGAGGAGTTCGGCGGCTGAAGCCGGGGCTGAGGGCTGCCAGAAGGACCGGTACGCAATCGCGGATGCTGTTGGTTAATCCGGGGCCTTCCTGCTTCGCCCCGTCGACCTTGTGGTCGGCGGGGCGAAGTGCTGCGAAGTGGCTGGTGCGGATGCGGGCTCGGGGGGTGCCGGTGAGGTGGGCGTCGATGCGAGCGAGGCTGACTGCGGCGCCGGCGCGTTGGTGCTGGAGGCTGGTCTTGGCAAGGCCGCGGTAGCGGGATCTGCGTAGGTCGCAGCGGTTGACGGCTCGGGCGATGGCGCCCTCGACGCCGGCGCGGATCCTGTATCGCTCTTTCCAGGTATCGGTTCGCTGCTCAACCCGGGCCGTTCGCACGGTTTGGTGTTCGTCGCGGGCAGTCCCGCGTCGCCGGCGAGTCATGGATGTCCGGGACCGTCACGCCGTCGTGGACGGTTGCGAGGGACCAACGGCATCCGCATCGCGTACCGGGGCCTCTCCGCTGACGCTGCTACGACCTGCGGGTGCCGCTGCTACGGCCTGCGGGCCGAGGTGACCCGGTAGACATCGTAGACGCCCTCCACGCCGCGTACGGCCTTCAGGACGTGGCCCAGGTGCTTCGGGTCGCCCATCTCGAAGGTGAAGCGCGAGGTGGCCACCCGGTCGCGGGAGGTCTGGACGGCCGCCGACAGGATGTTCACGTGCTGGTCCGAGAGGATCCGGGTGACGTCGGACAGCAGCCGGGAGCGGTCCAGCGCCTCGACCTGGATGGCGACCAGGAAGACCGAGGACTGGGTGGGGGCCCATTCGACCTCGAGGATCCGCTCGGGCTGCTGGGAGAGCGACTCCACGTTGACGCAGTCGGCGCGGTGCACGGAGACGCCGCTGCCCCGGGTGACGAAGCCGATGATCGGGTCGCCGGGGACGGGCGTACAACAGCGGGCCAGCTTGACCCAGACGTCTTCGACGCCCTTGACGACGACGCCGGGGTCGGCGTTGGCGCGGCGTTTGCTGCGGCCGTGCGATGGCGGGGTGGACTCGGCGAGGTCCTCGTTGGCCTCGTCGTGGCCGCCGAGCGCCTGCACCAGCTTCTGCACGACGCCGGCCGCCGCGACATGGCCCTCGCCGATCGCCGCGTACAGCGAGGAGATGTCGGGGTAGCGCATCTCGTGGGCGAGGGTGACCAGGGAGTCGCCGGTCAGGATGCGCTGGATCGGCAGGTTCTGCTTGCGCATCGCCCGCGCGATGGCGTCCTTGCCCTGCTCGATGGCCTCGTCCCGGCGCTCCTTGGAGAACCACGCCCGGATCTTGTTGCGGGCGCGCGGCGACTTGACGAAGCCGAGCCAGTCCCGGGAGGGTCCGGCGCCGGCCGCCTTGGAGGTGAAGACCTCCACCAGGTCGCCGTTGTCGAGGGTCGATTCGAGCGGGACGAGCCGCCCGTTGACGCGTGCTCCTATGGTCCGGTGGCCGACCTCGGTGTGGACGGCGTACGCGAAGTCGACGGGGGTCGCGCCGGCGGGCAGCGCTATCACGTCGCCCTTCGGCGTGAAGACGAAGACCTCGTTGCGCGAGAGGTCGAAGCGCAGGGACTCCAGGAACTCGCTGGGGTCCTCGGTCTCCTTCTGCCAGTCCAGGAGCTGGCGCAGCCACGCCATGTCGTTGACGGTGTCCTGGCCGCGGCCGGTGTTCTTGGGGATGTCGGTGCGGACCTTGGAGGCTCCCGCGACGGCCTCCTGCTTGTACTTCCAGTGCGCGGCGATGCCGTACTCGGCGCGGCGGTGCATGTCGAACGTACGGATCTGGAGCTCGACGGGCTTGCCGCTGGGACCGATCACCGTGGTGTGCAGCGACTGGTACATGTTGAACTTGGGCATCGCGATGTAGTCCTTGAACCGCCCGGGCACCGGGTTCCACCGGGCGTGGACGGTGCCGAGCGCCGCGTAGCAGTCGCGGACCGTGTCGACGAGGACGCGGATGCCCACCAGGTCGTAGATCTCGGCGAAGTCGCGGCCTCGCACGATCATCTTCTGGTAGACGCTGTAGTAGTGCTTGGGGCGGCCGGTGACGGTGGCCTTGATGCGGGCGGCGCGCAGGTCGGACTGGACCTCGTCGGTCACTATGGCGAGGTATTCGTCGCGCTTGGGGGCCCGCTCGGCGACGAGGCGGACGATCTCGTCGTACATCTTGGGGTAGAGGATCGCGAAGGCGAGGTCCTCCAGCTCCCACTTGATGGTGTTCATGCCCAGCCGGTGCGCCAGCGGGGCGTAGATCTCCAGCGTCTCGCGGGCCTTCTTCTCCTGCTTCTCCCGCTTGAGGTAGCGCATGGTGCGCATGTTGTGCAGCCGGTCGGCGAGCTTGATGACCAGGACGCGGGGGTCCTTGGCCATGGCGACGACCATCTTGCGCACGGTCTCGGCCTGCGCGGCCTCGCCGAACTTGACCTTGTCCAGCTTGGTGACGCCGTCGACGAGGAGGGCGACCTGGTCGCCGAACTCGCGCTTGAGGGTGTCCAGGCCGTACTCGGTGTCCTCGACGGTGTCGTGCAGCAGCCCGGCCATCAGGGTGGCCGGATCCATACCCAGCTCGGCGAGGATCGTGGTGACGGCGAGGGGGTGCGTGATGTACGGATCGCCGCTCTTGCGCTTCTGGCCGCGGTGCCAGCGCTCGGCCACCTGGTAGGCGCGCTCGATCTGGCGGAGGGTGGCCGTCTCGATCTTGGGGTCGTTGCCCCGGACCGTACGCAGCAGGGGTTCCAGGACCGGGTTGTACGGGCTGGAGCGCTGTACGCCCAGTCGGGCGAGGCGGGCCCGCACCCGGTTGGAGGAGCCGCCGGAGCGGGGGGCGGCACCGGCCGGCACGGCGGGCTTCACGGGAGCCGGGGGGGTGGGGGCCGGGGGCTTCGGCTGAGGTGCGGCGGCCGGCCCGGCGGGAGGCTGGGCCTTGGGCTCCGGGCCGGCAGGGGTGGCCGGTTGCGTCGGTTCGGCAGGCTTCACGGAGGGCTGAGGGCGCGCGGGACCGGCCTCGGGCTCCGGGGGCGCGGGCTTCGGCGCGTTCGAGGGCGCGGCCTTCCCGGGCGTGGCGGGGGCCGCCGCGGGCTTATCGGGCTGCGGGGCGGCGGCTGACTGGGCCTCGTCTGGCAAGAGCGCTCCTCGTGCGGATCCGGGTTACCCGGAGAGCCCATGGTAACGATCCCCCGGCGGGTCCTCGCCCGGGGACGGTGAGAGCTTGGAGAACGAAGGGCGGGCACCCGGATGTTCCCGGGTACCCGCCCTTTCCGCTCGGGGGTTCTCAGACCGTGATCAGCGCTTCCAGCGGAGCGCCCCGCAGCCCCGGCTCCAGCCGGGCCCGGCCCGCGAGGAAGCCGAGCTCCATGAGGACCGCGACGCCCGCGACCTGGGCGCCGGCCCGCCGGATGAGCTCCAGCGAGGCCTCGGCGGTGCCGCCGGTGGCCAGGACGTCGTCGATGACCATGATCCGGTCCTCGGGGTCGAGGTCCTCGGCGTGGATCTCGATCTCCGCGCTGCCGTACTCCAGCTCGTAGGCCTGGGCGAGCGTGGCGCCGGGGAGTTTCCCGGCCTTGCGGACCGGTACGAAGCCGATGCCCGCCCGGACGGCGACGGGCGCGGCCAGGATGAAGCCGCGCGCCTCCAGGCCGACGATCTTCGTGGCGCCGTGCCGGACGCACAGCTCCGCGAGGGCGTCGGTGAGCGCCGTGAAGGCCACCGGGTCCGCCAGCAGCGGGGTGATGTCCTTGAACACCACGCCCGGTTTCGGATAGTCCGCGACGTCGCGGATCCGGCTGAGCAGCAGCTCCCTGGTGGATTCGGTGGTGCTGGTCATCAGCGCTTCCCCGGTGTGCGGCCGTGGCCGCGGGGCTGCTGACGCTGGCCCACCACGGCGCCCGCGGTCTCGACGTCCTCGGGGGCCTGGTCCTGCCGGTAGGCGGGGCCGTCGTCCTCGGGGGCCTCGCCCCGGGCGGCGGCGGCCGCGCGCTTGGCGAGGATCCGCTTCTTCAGCGCCTTCATCTGCGGCTCGCGTTCCTTGAGGTCGGCGACGAGCGGGGTGGCGATGAAGATCGAGGAGTACGCACCGGCGGCGAGGCCGACGAAGAGCGACAGCGAGATGTCGTTCAGCATGCCGGCGCCGAGGACACCGCCACCGATGAAGAGCAGGCCGGCCACCGGCAGCAGCGCCACCACGGTGGTGTTGATGGAGCGGACCAGCGTGCTGTTGATCGACCGGTTGGCGATCTCGCTGTACGTGAAGCGGGTCTGCTTGGTGATGTCCTTCTGGCCCTCCTTGAGGCTGTCGAAGACCACCACCGTGTCGTACAGGGAGTAACCGAGGATGGTCAGCAGACCGATCACCGTGCCCGGAGTGACCTCGAAGCCCACCAGAGCGTAGACACCGACCGTGATGGTGATGTCGTGGATCAGCGCGATGAGGGCGGCGACGGCCATCCGCCACTCGAAGGCGATCGCCAGATAGAGCACCACCAGGACCATGAAGACCACCAGGCCCGTCCAGGCCTTGTTGGCGATCTGCTCACCCCAGCTGGGGCCGACCAGGTCGGCGTTGATCTCCTCGGCCGGGATACCCAGCTCTTCGGAGAGGGTCTCCTTGATCTCGTTGGCCTTGGCCGTGCCGACCTCGGTGATCTGGATACGCAGACCGCCGTTGCCGAGCTCCTGGACGATGGCCTGGTGACCGGAGGCCTCGGTCGCCACGTCCGTGGCCTGGGAGGTCGAGATCTGGGCCTTGCTGTCGGTCGTGAAGACCGCGCCGCCCTTGAACTCGATGCCCATGTTCAGGCCGCCGACCGCCACGCCGATGATGGCCGTGATGGTGATCAGTATCGAGACGCCGTACCAGATCTTGCGGTTACGGATGAAGTCGTAACCGACCTCGCCTCGGTAGAGCCGGGCGCCGAGATTGCCGAGTCGCGACATCTCACGCCTCCTTCGGTTCGGTGGAAGCGCTGACACGGCGCGAGCGGCGGAGCGGGGGCTGGGCGCCGAGCCGCTTCGGGTCCAGACCGGACCAGGGACCGCCCTGGGAGAAGAACTTGGTCCGGCCCATCAGCGTCATCAGGGGCTTGGTGAAGAGGAACACCACGACGACGTCCAGCAGCGTGGTCAGGCCGAGCGTGAACGCGAAGCCCTGGACCTTGCCGACGGTGACGAGGAAGAGCACCGCGGCCGCCAGGAACGACACGAAGTCGGAGACCAGGATGGTGCGGCGGGCCCGGGGCCAGGCGCGCTCGATGGCCGGGCGCAGCGTGCGGCCCTCGCGGATCTCGTCTCTCACGCGTTCGAAGTACACGATGAACGAGTCCGCTGTGATGCCGATCGCGACGATGGCACCGCAGACCGCCGGCAGGTTCAGCGCGAAGCCGATGGCCGGGCCCAGCAAGGCCATGATCGTGTACGTCAGCATGCCGGAGACCAGGAGGCTCAGCAGCGCGATGAACGCCAGGCCGCGGTAGTAGGCGACCAGGTAGATGACGACCAGCGCGAGACCGATGGCACCGGCGATCAGGCCTCCCTTGAGCTGCTCGCTGCCGAGGGCGGCGGTCACGGTGGTGACGCTGACCTCCTCGAAGGTCAGCGGAAGCGCTCCGTAGGAGAGGATGTTGCCGAGGTCCTCGGCGGACTGCTGGTTGAAGCTGCCGGAGATCTGGGCGTTCTTGCTGAGCGCCGTGCGCACCGAGGGTGCGGAGACGACCTCGCCGTCCAGGACGATCGCGAACTGGTTCATCGGCGGCTGCTGCTGCGAGAGCCGACTGGTGATCGTCTGGAACTTCTTCGCGCCCTTGGAGGTGAACTCCATCGACACGATCCACTCGCCGGTCTGCTGGTCGATGGCGCCCTCGGCGTCGTCGACGTCGCTGCCGGAGACCTCGGCGGGGCCGAGCACGTACTTCTCGTAGCTGCCGGGGACGTTCGAGCCACAGGCGACGATGGAGTCGGTGGGCAGGGCGTTCTTACCCGCCGCCGAACGCTGCTCGGGATCGGTGCAGTCGAGCTTGGCGAACTCCTCCTGGAGCTTCGCCGTCGCCGGGTCAGCCGAGGGAGAGGCCTCAGGGGTGTCGGACGGCTTGGGCTCGCCGGAGTCCGTGGGGGTCGGGGTGGGGGCCTTCTTCAGGCCTTCGGTGACCGCGCGGCCCTGCGTGGTGGCGCTCGCGGAGGGGGTGGCCTTGTCGCCCTTGTCCTCGCCATCGGGAGACGCATCGCCGCTCGGCGTGGCGCTGCCCGACGGAGTCGGTGTCGCGGTGCCGGTGGGCGCCGGCTGCTCGGGGCCGCTCGCCGCCACCGTCAGAACGGGCCGGAAGTAGAGCTGGGCGGTGGTGCCGACCTGCTCCTGGGCCTGCTTGGAGTTCGTCCCCTTGGGGATGTTGACGATGATGTTGCGATCGCCCTGGGTCTGGACCTCGGCCTCGGAGACGCCCAGACCGTTGACACGCCGCTCGATGATCCCGACCGCGGTGTCCATATTGGTCTTGTTGATCGCGTTCGGCTTGCCGGGCTGGTTCTGCGCCTCGAGCGTGATCGACGTCCCGCCGGCCAGGTCGATGCCCAGCCGCGGCGTGGTGTGCCCGGACAGGAACATCCCGCCGGTGAGCGCGACCATGGCGATGAGGATCATGACCAGGGAACGCCCCGGCCTCCCCTGACCGCCGGACGGCCCTCGGCCCTTCTTGGGTGCTGCCACCTTCTCGTTTCTCCCTGTCCAACCGCCCCGCGCCGGTACGCGCCCGAGCGGCCACGAAGTGTTGTGGGGACCCGCCCCCGCAGACGACCTGCACGGTCCCGGGGACGCCGCGCGCCGGTGGGCGCGCGACGTCCCCGGGACCGTGAGAACTACTTGGTGTCGGACTCGCCGTCGGTCTTGCCCTCGCCCTTGGCGTCCTTGGCCGCCGCGTCCTCGGTCTCGGTCTCGGCGTCCTTGTCGGCCGCCTCGTCCTTGCCCAGGTCGATCTTGGCGACGTCCGCCTTGTCCACGTCGGGCTCACCGGTCAGCGAGGAGGCGTCGTCGGGCACGACCGTGCCGTCCGCGTCCAGCTCTTCGTCGTCGCCGTGCACGATGCGGTTGTACTCCGCGTCGTCCAGGACGGCACCGATCGAGTTCTTCGCGTAGATGGCGTGCACCCCGGGGGCGACTTCGAGGATGACGGTGTCGTCGTGGACTTCCTTGACGGTCGCGTACATGCCCCCGATCGTCCGGACGCCGGTACCGGGCTGCATGGCGTTGCGCATCTGCGCGGCTGCCGCCTGCTTCTTCTTGGCGGAGCGGGTCATCAGGAACATGGCCCCGATGAGCACGATGAAGGGGAGGAGAGTCAAGATATCCACGGGACGGGAATTCCTTCGCACGACCGCGCTGGCATGCGGCCTGTATATACGGGGGTGGGTACACCGACCTTTAAGGGCGGCATCGGCGGAGTCTAAGCGAGTCCGCATCGTTGGAACAACGCCCAGCATGGCACCGTGGTTCCTGTGCGCGCGAACCTGTGACGCATCACGCCCCGAACAGGCCCTGTTGTCCCTTTGCTCCGTGGGGCGGCGGAACCAGCCCCAGGTGTGCCCAGGCCGCCGGCGTCGCCACCCGGCCGCGCGGCGTCCTGGCCAGCAGTCCTTCCCGTACGAGGAAGGGTTCGGCGACCTCCTCGACGGTCTCGCGCTCCTCCCCCACGGCGACCGCGAGGGTGGACAGGCCGACCGGTCCGCCGCCGAAGAGCTTCAGCAGCGCGCCGAGCACCGCACGGTCCAGCCGATCGAGACCCCGGGCGTCAACCTCGTACACCTTGAGGGCCGCCTCCGCGATGGACCGGTCGATCGTGCCCTCGGCCTTGACCTGGGCGTAGTCCCGGACGCGGCGCAGCAGGCGGTTGGCGATACGGGGGGTGCCCCGGGAGCGTCCGGCGATCTCGGCGGCACCCTCGACGTCGATCTCGACGTCCAGGAGGCGGGCGGAACGGTGGATGACGCGCTCCAGCTCGGCGGGGGCGTAGAACTCCATGTGACCGGTGAAGCCGAAGCGGTCGCGCAGCGGGGGCGGCAGGAGCCCGGCCCGGGTGGTCGCGCCGACCAGGGTGAACGGCGGCAGTTCCAGCGGGATCGCGGTGGCGCCGGGGCCCTTGCCGACGATGACGTCGACGCGGAAGTCCTCCATCGCCATGTAGAGCATCTCCTCGGCGGGCCGCGACATGCGGTGGATCTCGTCGAGGAAGAGGACCTCGCCCTCCTGGAGGGAGGAGAGGATCGCCGCGAGGTCGCCGGCGTGCTGGATGGCGGGGCCCGAGGTGATCCGGATCGGGGCGTTCATCTCCGCCGCGATGATCATCGAGAGGGTCGTCTTGCCCAGGCCGGGGGCGCCGGAGAGCAGCACGTGATCGGCGGTGGCGCCGCGGGCGCGGGCCGCCTTGAGGACCAGGTCGAGCTGTTCGCGGACCGTCTCCTGGCCGACGAACTCGTCCAGGTCCTTGGGGCGCAGGGCCGCCTCGACCGCGGTGTCCTCGCCGTCGAGGTGGCCGGCGTCGACCAGCCGGTCGTCGAAGACGGGCCCGGTCGGCTCGTCGGTCTCGGAGCCGGTCTCGTCCCAGTTCATCAAGGGCCTCTTCGGTGGTTCGGTGCCGGTCAGCGTGCGCGGTTGAGAGTCTGCAGGGCGGCCCGCAGCAACTGCGGCACGGGGGGTGCGACGCCCTCGGCGACGGCGGCCTCGGCCTGCGGGGCGACGGCTTGGACGGCCTCGTCGGCCTCGCGGCTCGCGTAGCCGAGGCCGATGAGCGCGGCCTGGAGCTGGTCGCGCCAGCCGGAGGCGTGGGGGGTGCCGATGCCCTGCTGGCCGATGTGCGCGCCGACCGGTGCGCCGAGCCGGTCCTTGAGCTCGAGCAGCAGCTTCTGGGCGCCCTTCTTCCCGATGCCGGAGACGGCCGTGAGGGCCTTCTCGTCGCCGGTGGAGACGGCGAGGCGGAGCGCGTCGGGGCTGTGGGTGGCGAGCATGGCCTGGGCCAGCCGGGGGCCGACGCCGCTGGCGGTCTGGAGCAGTTCGAAGACCTGGCGCTCGTCGTCGTCGGCGAAGCCGTACAGCGTGAGGGAGTCCTCCCGCACGACGAGGGAGGTGGCGAGCCTGGCCTCCTGACCGATGCGCAGGCCGGCCAGGGTCTGCGGGGTGCACTGGACGGCCATGCCGATACCGCCGACCTCGATGACGGCCGTGGCCGGGGCGAGGGCGGCCACCGGGCCGGAGACGAAGGCGATCATGCGGTGGGGCCTTTCAGCGTGCGAGGCGTGCGGGATGCGGCGGACGTGCGGGAGATGCCAGGCGTACGGGAGATGCCGGGCGTGGGCTGCGTACGGGACGCGCCCGGGGTGCGGTGGGCGGCGACCGCCAGCTGGAGCCGGTTCTGCGCGGGCGCGCGCCAGATGTGGCAGATCGCGAGCGCGAGGGCGTCGGCGGCGTCGGCGGGCCTGGGGGGTGCGTCCAGCCTCAGGAGCCGGGCCACCATGGCTCCGACCTGCGCCTTCTCCGCGCGGCCCGATCCGGTGATGGCGGCCTTGACCTCGCTGGGCGTGTGCAGGGCGACGGGGATGCCGCGGCGGGCGGCGCAGAGCATGGCCACCGCGCTGGCCTGGGCCGTGCCCATCACCGTACGGACGTTGTGCTGGGCGAAGACCCGCTCCACTGCCACGTAACCCGGGGAGTGCTCGTCCAGCCACTGCTCTATCCCACGCTCGATCGCGACGAGCCGGTCGCCGAGCTCCGCGTCGGCGGAGGTGCGCACGACGCCGACGCCGATCATGGTCAGCGGGCGGCCCGCGACCCCTTCGACCACGCCGACACCGCACCGGGTCAGCCCCGGGTCAACGCCCAGCACCCGCATGGAGCCCCCCTGCCCTCGCCGCTCGCTCTGCCTACTCGTTCATCTGTTCCCGCAGGCTATCGGCTCGCGCTGACAATCCGTCGCATCCGACAAGACGACGGGCCGACGGGATGTGTCCCCGTCGGCCCGTCCTACCGAGCTGTGCCACTCGCGCCTCAGGCGTCGACCTTCTCCATGACCTCGTCGGACACGTCGAAGTTGGCGAAGACGTTCTGCACGTCGTCGCTGTCCTCCAGCGCGTCGATGAGCTTGAAGATCTTGCGCGCGCCCTCTTCGTCCAGCTCGACCTGCATGGTCGGCAGGAAGTTGGCCTCGGCGGAGTCGTAGTCGATGCCCGCCTCCTGGAGGGCGGTGCGCACCGCGACCATGTCGGTGGCCTCGCTGACCACCTCGAAGGTCTCACCGAGATCGTTGACCTCCTCGGCACCCGCGTCGAGCACGGCACCGAGGACGTCGTCCTCGGCCAGCTCGCCCTTGGGGACGATCACGACGCCCTTGCGGTTGAAGAGGTACGAGACGGAGCCCGGGTCGGCCATCGAGCCGCCGTTCCGGGTCATCGCGACACGTACGTCGGATGCGGCACGGTTGCGGTTGTCGGTGAGGCACTCGATGAGCACCGCCACACCGTTGGGGCCGTAGCCCTCGTACATGATCGTCTCGTAGTCGGCGCCGCCCGCTTCGAGACCGCCGCCGCGCTTGACCGCGGAGTCGATGTTCTTGTTCGGGACGGAGCTCTTCTTCGCCTTCTGGATGGCGTCGACGAGGGTCGGGTTGCCATCGGGGTCCACGCCGCCGGAGCGCGCCGCGACCTCGATGTTCTTGATCAGCTTCGCGAAGAGCTTGCCGCGCTTGGCGTCAATCACGGCCTTCTTGTGCTTCGTCGTAGCCCATTTAGAGTGGCCGGACATCTGCCTTCTCCTTCGCGTCACCAAAATCGAGTCGAACCCGAGAGATCCTACCGGGGTCCGCTCACTTCACTGCGCGCACCATGTCCACGAACAGAGCGTGCACGCGATGGTCGCCGGTCAGTTCGGGATGGAACGACGTGGCGAGGACATTTCGCTGCCGTACGGCCACGATGTGGCCGCCGTGCTCGGCGATGACCTCGGCCTCGGCCCCGACGGACTCCACCCAGGGGGCGCGGATGAAGACGCCCTCCACCGGGCCGCCCTCGATCCCGTCGACCTCGACCGCGGCCTCGAAGGACTCGTTCTGCCGGCCGAAGGCGTTGCGCCGCACGATCATGTCGATGCCGCCGACGGTCTCCTGGCCCGAAGTGGGGTGTCCCCTGCCCGGACGGAGTTGAGAGCTCGGGGAAGGGTCCAGGATCTTCTCGGCGAGCAGGATCATCCCGGCGCAGGTGCCGTAGACCGGCATCCCGGCCCGGACCCGCTCACGCAGCGGCTCCATCATGCCGAAGAGGACCGCCAGCTTGGACATGGTGGTGGACTCCCCGCCGGGGATGACCAGGCCGTCGACCTCGGCGAGCTCCTCGGGACGCCGGACCGGCCTGGCCTGGGCGTCGGCCGAGGCCAGGGCGATCAGGTGTTCCCGTACGTCGCCCTGAAACGCGAGGACGCCGATCACAGGGGTGTCGCTCATCAGTGGTTACCAGCCGCGGTTGGCGTAGCGCTCGGACTCGGGCAGGGTGTCGCAGTTGATGCCGACCATGGCCTCGCCCAGGTTGCGGGAGGCGTCCGCGATGACCTTCGGGTCGTCGTAGAAGGTGGTGGCCTTCACGATGGCGGCGGCGCGCTTGGCCGGGTCGCCGGACTTGAAGATGCCGGAGCCGACGAAGACGCCCTCGGCACCGAGCTGGCGCATCAGCGCGGCGTCGGCCGGCGTGGCCACACCACCGGCGGAGAACAGCACGACCGGCAGCTTGCCGAGCTCGGCGACCTCCTTGACCAGCTCGTAGGGGGCGCGCAGGTCCTTGGCGGCGGCGTACAGCTCGTTGTTGTCGAAGCCGCGCAGGCGGGCGATCTCGTTCTTGATCTGGCGCAGGTGGCGGACGGCCTCGACGACGTTGCCGGTGCCGGCCTCGCCCTTCGAGCGGATCATGGCCGCGCCCTCGGCGATGCGGCGCAGGGCCTCGCCCAGATTGGTGGCGCCACAGACGAAGGGGGTGGTGAAGGCGAACTTGTCGCTGTGGTTGACCTCGTCGGCCGGGGTCAGGACCTCGGACTCGTCGATGTAGTCGACGCCGAGGGACTGGAGCACCTGGGCCTCGACGAAGTGGCCGATGCGGGACTTGGCCATGACCGGGATGGAGACGGCCGCGATGATCTCCTCGATCATGTTGGGGTCGGACATCCGGGCCACGCCGCCGTCCTTGCGGATGTCGGCCGGGACCCGCTCCAGGGCCATGACGGCCACGGCGCCCGCGTCCTCGGCGATCTTCGCCTGCTCGGCGTCGACGACGTCCATGATCACGCCGCCCTTGAGCTGCTCGGCCATGCCGCGCTTGACGCGGGCGGTGCCGATGACGGGGGACTCGGCGGACTGCGGGGTGCTGGGAAGCGTGGACACGGGACCTCACTCGGTGAAAAGACGCTGGATACTGCACCGCTGAGCAAACGCTGTGCGACCAGTCCACAGCAAGGGCCAATGGACAGGCCGTGGATCGTTTTGGCCCGGGACCCGTCTCCGGATCAGGTCCCGGGGCGGTCCGGTGTCATGCGCGGGGCGGTCCGGCCCCAGGTACCCGGACGGTCCGGAATCAGGTCCCGGGGCGGTCCGGTCTCAGGTCCCGGGGCGGTCCGGCCCCAGATACCCGGACGGTCCGGATTCAGGTCCCGGGGCGGTCCGCCAGGGCCACCGGCGGGGCGTCGTCCATCTCGAAGGCGAGCGGGAACGGTGCGTGGCCGGCCAACCGGAACAGCCGCACGGTGCGGTGCCGGCGCAGGGCCCGGGCGGCGCGCACGGAGTCGTTGTGGAAGCGCCGGGCCATCGGTACGCGGCGTACGGCGGCGGCCAGTTCGGTGGCCGCGTCCTCCCCGCCGGGGACCTCCTTCACCGCCTCCACCTGGGCCGGTTCGCCGAAGACGGCGCGCAGGGCGGTGCTCAGCTCGCTCTCGGCGACCTCGCGGTGGTCCTCCTCGGCCTGCCGCGCGGCGTGCGCGGCCTCGTACAGCACGATGGAGGCGGCCGGGTCCAGGACGCCGGAGGTGGCCAGCTCCTGGGTGACCGAGGCGCGGCGCAGCAGCTGGGCGTCGAGTGCGGCGCGGGCGGCGTCGATCCGGGAGTGCAGGCGGTCCAGGCGGCCGGCGGTCCAGCTGAGGTAGACGCCGATCGCGATGAGGGCGACGACGATCCAGACGATGAGGGTTACGGTCACGGTCGCACACGCTACCGTCGCCGCGCCGCTCTACTTCAACGGGAGGCCCCGGCCCGTCCTCAGTCCCGCGCCAGCCCGAACCGGGCCCGCAGCCCGGACCGCTCGTCCTCCGCCACCGAGGCGGCCCCGTCCGTCACCGTCTCGTACACCGCGAGGATGTCCGCCCCGACCGTCGACCAGTCGAAGCGCCGTACGTGGGCCTCGCCCCGCTCCCGCAGTCCGGCCCGGCGCTCCGGGTCGGCCAGCAGCCGGATGGCGGCGGTGGCCAGCGCGTCGGCGTCCTCGTTGGTGAAGAGGTCACCCGCCGCCCCCTGGTCCAGCACCTGGGCGAAGGCGTCCAGGTCGCTCGCGAGCACCGGCGCACCCGCCGACAGCGCCTCGACCAGGATGATGCCGAAGCTCTCGCCGCCCGTGTTCGGGGCCACGTACACATCGACGCTGCGCAGCAGCCGGGCCTTGTCCTCGTCGCTGACCATGCCGAGGAACTCGACGCGCTCGCGCAGCTCCTTCGGCAGTGATGCCACCGCCTCCTCCTCGTCGCCGCGCCCGGCGACCAGCAGCCGGGCTTCGGGGTGGGCGGCGAGGATGGCGGGCAGGGCCTTCATCAGGACCGGCAGCCCCTTGCGGGGTTCGTCGATGCGGCCGATGAAGCCGAGGGTCCGGCCCTGCCACTCGGCCTTCGGCTCGGCCCTGGCGAAGAAGCCGACGTCGACGCCGTTCGGGATGACCACGGCGTCCCCGCCGAGGTGCTCGACCAGGGTGCGCCGCGCGTACTCGCTCACCGCGATCCGCGCGCTGATCTTCTCCAGGGCGGGCTGGAGGATCGGATACGCGGCGATCATCGCCCGGGAGCGCGGGTTGGAGGTGTGGAAGGTGGCCACGATCGGGCCCTGCGCCGACCAGCAGGCGAGCAGGCCGAGCGACGGGGAGGTCGGCTCGTGGATGTGGATCACGTCGAAGGTGCCGTCGTGCAGCCAGCGGCGTACCCGGGCGGCCGACAGGAAGCCGAAGTTCAGCCGGGCGACGGAGCCGTTGTACGGGACCGGGACGGCCCGGCCCGCCGAGACGACGTAAGGGGGCAGCGGTGTCTCGTCGTCGGCCGGAGCCAGGACGGAGACGGTGTGGCCGAGCCCGATGAGGTGCTCGGCCAGATCCCGGATGTGGAACTGCACGCCGCCCGGCACGTCCCAGGAGTACGGGCAGACGATGCCGATCTTCACGTGGATTCCCCCCGGGGGTCCAGGTCGTCCAGCCAGAGCCTCTGGAGCATGTGCCAGTCCTGAGGGTGTTCGGCGATACCGAGGGCGAAGGCATCGGCCAGTTGCTGGGTCATGGTGGCGGTCCTCTCCGCGCGGGTGCCCTCTTGCGGCACCTCGACCGCAGGGTGGATGAGCGCCTTCATCACCGGCGTGCTGCCGTACGAGAGGGTCACCGGCAGCAGCATCGCGCCCGTCTGCTGGGCGAGCAGGGCCGGGCCGGCGGGCATCCGGGCGGTGGCACCGAAGAACGACACCTCCACCCCGGAGGCGGAGAGGTCCCGGTCGGCGACCAGGCAGACCAGGCCGCCCGCACGCAGCCGCCGGGCGAGGGTCCCGAAGGCTGCCCCTCCGCTGTGCGGCAGGACCTCCATGCCCAGGCCCTCGCGGTAGGCGACGAAGCGGTCGTAGAGCGTGGTCGGCTCCAGGCGTTCGGCGACGGTGGTGAACGGCACCTTCAGGTCGGTGGTGACCCAGGCGCCGGCGAGGTCCCAGTTGGCCAGGTGCGGCAGGGCCACGATGACACCGCGCCCGGCGTCCAGGCCCTCGGCCAGCCGGTCGGTGCCGGTGACGTCGATGCTGTCCTTGATCCGTTGCGGGCTCCAGGTCGGCAGCCGGAACGACTCCATCCAGTACCGCATGTACGAGCGCATCCCGGCCTTGGACAGCTCGGCCAGCCGCGCCGGGCTGGCGTCCGGGACGACGCGCGCCAGGTTCGACTCCAGGCGCAGCACGCTCTTGCCGCGCCGCTTCCAGGCCTGGTCGGCGATGGTGCGGAAGAGGGCGGCGGCCGCGGGCTCGGGCAGCTTCTTCACGGCGCCCCAGCCGAGCCCGTACAGGCCGTCGGTGATCCGGCCCTTCAGAGCGCTCACCGGTCGGCCCCGCTGCCCTGCTCCGCCGCACCGTCGACGGCGGCGGCCGCGTCGGCCTCCGCGGACTCGCGGCGCACGGTCACCACGCGCTGGATCAGCGTCACCAGGCTGCCCGCGGCGACGATCCACAGGGCGATCGGGAGCAGGATGTCGATGTGGGGGACGCCGAACGCGTGGAGTCCGGCGAGGCCGGCGGCCACCAGCGAGATGACCAGGCGTTCGGCGCGCTCCACCAGCCCGTTCACCGCGACCGGCAGGCCGATCGACTCGCCGCGCGCCTTGGTGTACGAGACCACCTGGCCGCTGGCCAGGCAGAAGATGGCGACGGCGCACAGGATGTTGTCGTCACCGCTGCCCGCGTACCAGAGGGCGAAGCCGGCGAAGATCGCCCCGTCGGCGACCCGGTCCAGCGTGGAGTCGAGGAACGCGCCCCAGCGGCTGGAGATCCCGGCCTGCCGGGCCATGTTGCCGTCGACGAGGTCGGAGAAGACGAAGAGCGTGATGACGATGGTGCCCCAGAAGAACTCCCCCATCGGGAAAAAGACCAGCGCACCTGCCATCACTCCGGCCGTGCCGATAAGAGTGACCGCGTCGGGGCTGACCCCGAGGCGGAGCAGCAGGGCGGCGAACGGTGTGAGGACACGCGTGAAAAATGCACGCGCGTACTTGTTCAGCATGGCTTTCCCGAGGGTTCGGTTGGCCGAGCGGCCCCTTCGGCCACCGGCTGGCCCATCGTAGTCACGACCGGTGCCCTCCACCGGACGGGCACCCGCCCGCAGGGGTGTCACCGGACCGCCTCCGTCGGGATCCGGGCCGAGAGGGGCCCGCTGCCTCCGGGCCCGGGCCGTGAGGGCTCACCGGCCGGGGTCGGCAGGCCGCCGCGCGACGTATGGACGCGTCGGCGCCCGGGTGCCAAGCTCGAAGGACCGCGGGCGTCGCCGAGGCCGCCGCGAGCGGCCTTCCCGTACCCGTCACCATCGCTCCCCGCACCGCGTCACCCACCGGGAGGCACACCATGGGCGAGAAGACGCACGCACCCCCCGGGGCCGCCGGAGGAGTACCGGCGGCAGGCCACCCCTCCGCCGTACGGAACGTGGTGCTGGTCGGCCACAGCGGATCGGGCAAGACCACGCTGGCCGAGGCCCTGGCCCTGACCGCTGGGGCGCTCAACCGGGCGGGCCGGGTCGAGGACGGGGCGACCGTCTCCGACCACGACGGGATCGAGCGGCGCCGGCACCGCTCCGTCCACCTCTCGGTGGTCCCGGTGGCGTGGGACGGCTGCAAGGTCAACCTGCTGGACACCCCCGGATACGCCGATTTCGTCGGGGAGCTGCGGGCCGGTCTGCGGGCGGCGGACGCGGCCCTCTTCGTCGTCTCGGCGGCCCAGGGGGCCGAGTCCGTGGCCGCGACCACGCAGGCGGTGTGGGAGGAGTGCGCGCTCGTCGGGATGCCCCGGGCGATCGTCATCACCCATCTCGACACCGCGCGCACCTCCTTCGAGGAGATGACGCGGATCTGCTCGGAGACGTTCGGCGGCGACGACCCCGATGCTGTACTCCCCCTCTGTCTGCCGGTCCTCGGCCCCGAGGGCGCCGACGGGCATGCCCCGCTCACCGGACTGACCGGGCTGCTCACGCAGCGGATCCTGGACCACTCCTTTGGGGAGCGGGCCGAGCTGCCGCCCGCGCCCGACCAGGAGGCACCGCTGAAGGAGGCCCGCGACCGGCTGATCGAGGGGATCATCGCCGAGAGCGAGGACGAGTCGCTCATGGAGCGGTACCTCGACGACGGAGGCAACGGTATCGACATATCGACACTGGTCGCGGATCTGGAGCGGGCCGTCGCCCGGGGCACCTTCTTTCCCGTGCTGGCCGCCGCGCCCGCGGCCGATGGCGCCCGGCAGGGTATCGGCACGGTGGAGCTGCTGGAACTGATCACGCGCGGCTTCCCGACCCCGCTGGAGCGCACCCCGCCCGTCGTCACCACACCATCCGGCGAGCCCCGGACCGCCCCGGCCTGCGACCCGCAGGGCCCGCTGCTCGCGGAGGTCGTCAAGACGTCGTCCGACCCGTACGCGGGCCGGGTCTCGCTGGTGCGGGTCTTCTCCGGCACCCTGCGGCCCGACCACACCGTGCACCTGTGCGGCCACGGCCTGGACGCGGCGGGTCAGGAGCCGCGCCCCTGTCACGAGGCGGAGGTCCGGGTGACGGCCCTGGCCTCGCCGTTCGGCCGGCGGCAGCATCCGGTGGACCGGTGCGTCGCGGGTGACCTGGTCTGTGTGGCCCGGCTGGGCGAGGCGGAGACCGGCGACACCCTTTCCGCCTCCGGCGACCCCTTCCTCATCGAACCCTGGTCGGCCCCGGACCCGTTGCTCCCCACGGCCGTGCGGGCGCACGGAAAGGCGGACGAGGACAAACTCTCCCACGCTCTGGCGCGGCTGATCGCGGAGGACCCCACTCTGCGCCTGGAACAGAACCCGGACACCCACCAGGTCGTCCTGTGGTGCCTGGGCGAGGCCCACCAGGAGGTCGCCCTGGAGCGGCTGCGCAACCGCTACGGCGTCCAGGTCGACGCCGAGCCGCACCGGGTCGCACTGCGCGAGACGTTCGGCGGGCGGGGGGCCGGGCGCGGACGGCATGTCAAACAGTCCGGCGGACACGGGCAGTTCGCGATCTGTGAGATCGAGGTGGATCCCCTGCCGGCGGGCAGCGGCATCGAGTTCGTGGACAAGGTCGTCGGCGGGTCGGTGCCCCGCCAGTTCATCCCGTCGGTGGAGAAGGGCGTACGGGCCCAGGCCGCCCGGGGGCTGTCCGCCGGGCATCCGCTCGTCGACGTACGGGTCACGCTGCTCGACGGCAAGGCACACTCGGTGGACTCCTCCGACGCCGCCTTCCAGACCGCGGGGGCGCTCGCCCTGCGCGAGGCCGCGGCGAACGCCCGTATCCAGCTCCTGGAGCCGGTCTGCGAGGTCACCGTGCTGGTCCCGGACGACTACGTGGGCCCGGTGATGAGCGACCTGTCGGGGCGGCGCGGCCGGGTGGCGGGCACCGAGCAGAGTCCCGGCGGGCGCACTCTCGTACGGGCCGAGGTGCCGGAGGCGGAGATCGGCCGGTACGCGCTCGACCTGCGCTCCCTGACCCATGGCACCGGCCGGTTCGACCGTACGCACGCCCGGTTCGAGGCGATGCCGCCGCAGCTCTCCGACCGGGTCCGCGCGGAGCAGGAGGAAGGATCACCCGGCGCGTGACCGGCGCACTGTCGCAAACACCCCCCGCGTCCCGGCGGGTGACGGACGGTGCGGGGGTCCGGACGATACGCTGTGGTCGCAGCTCAGAAGGTATGCCGCGTACGGTAGTTGGGCACACCCGCAGGAGCAGACCGTGCGGCGAGTGGGGGCGACAGTGGCCAACGACGTATTCGACTTCTCACCCGGGGCGCAGATCCCGATCCAGGGGTCCGCCGGCCAGTCGGTGGCGACCAACGCCCTGGCGTCAGCCGCGTACCGCGACACCCCGGTGGAGAAGATCCTCGACGCCAACAGCGAGTGGCACAAATCCGCGGTGAAGGCGGGGGCCTCCAAGCTCTTCAAGTCCGACTACTTCAAGCCGAATCTCGGCGAGGCCTTCTCCCGCGCCGTACAGGAACGCATGCTGGGCGGCTCCCGCAAGGCGCTCATCCAGTCCTTCGGCACCGATCCGCAGACGGTGGTGGAGCACTGTCTGTCGGCGACCAACCTCCGCAAGGCGCGCGACACCCGGCTCACGATGGTGACCGCGGTGTTCGGCTTCCTGTTCCTGCCGGGGATGATCGCCTGGGTCATCGCCTTCCGCATCAAGGACGCCCTCGCCAAGTCGAAGGACGGCGCGTTCCGGGCGGTCGGCACAGTGCTGCTCGCCGCGTTCGGAGTCGGTGCGCTGGTCCTGCTGTGGAAGCTGCCGACGGACGGGTTCTGGACCCTCTACGTCCGGGGGGCGATCGTCGCCCCGCTGATCGGCTGGTTCCTCGCCAAGCGGATCGCGGAGACCTCCGCGAGGGATCTGCGGGCCCGCTGGGACGGGCTGCTGTCCGGCACCGGGGTCATCGCCAAGATCCCGGAGGCGGTGCCGAAGAACCCCAACGAGACCGCGCGCGAGGCGCTGCGCCAGGGGCTGGAGAAGCTCACCGCCGAGCAGCAGTCCAACGCCGTCTTCTACGCCGGCCCCAAGGGCATCCTCGGCATGGGCACCCGGTGGGGCAGCTGGCAGCTGGCCGAGGAGCTGACCCCGAAGGACCCGACGAAGGAGATCCACCAGTTCCGCAGCTGGGACCTGATCCGGATCATCCACGACCAGCTGAAGATGCTGGAGCGCGGCCCGCTCAACACCGGCGGCTTCCCCAAGCCGTCCGTGAAGCACTGGATCGTCTCCCCCATCGGCGAGAACGCCGACTCCGTCTCCCGCCCCGAAGGGGAGGACGTCGCGACCTTCCAGGTGAAGCCGCACGAGATACAGCGGATCTGCAACCACCAGCAGTTCGGCAGCGGTGACCGGCACTACCTGGGCGTGCAGTTCACCCTCTGGGACGGCCAGCTCGTCATCACGATGATGATCACGGTGACCGTGCTCCACGAGACACTGCGCATCGAGGTCACCGGACACGCTCTGGGTCCGGTGCACGGGCTGTTCTTCGCCAAGCCCGAGGCGCGGACCAAGACGGTCAACAAGACCGTCAGGTTCTGGGAGACCCGGGAAATCCAGCTGCCGGTGGTGGAGGCCAGGGAGGTCGTCCGGCTCGCCCTGCGGGCGCCCTTCACCTGGTATCCGCCGTTGCTGGACTACCTGGGCGGGAAGATAGTGCTTCCGGAGCCCTTCGGACTGCGGCATGCCTGGGCCGCCAAGCCGTGGAACCACCGCTTCATGGCGGACGACGCGATGCGCGCGGCCACGCCGGTGCTGCGCGTGGTCCACTCGGCGGCGATGCGGGTCCTCGCGGAGAACGGCGTGGACACCGAGCGCTTCGACAGCCGCTCGATGATACTGAGCGGCCTCGTCCAGGACCCGGCCCCGCGCAAGGCCGACGTCTACGACGCGTAGTCGGTGCGTACATGGGGAAGGGCCCCCGACACGGTGGGCCTTCCCCATGTACGGGACGGTCCGCTCAGCCGGCCGGCCAGGCACCGGCCAGCATCGCCCGGGTGTCGCCCAGCAGCTGCGGCAGCACCTTGGTGTGGCCTATGACCGGCATGAAGTTGGTGTCCCCGCCCCAGCGCGGCACCAGGTGCTGGTGCAGGTGGGCGGCGATCCCGGCGCCGGCGACCGAGCCCTGGTTCATCCCGATGTTGAAGCCGTGCGCCCCGGAGGCGGCGCGCAGGGCCGCCATCGCCCGCTTGGTGAAGTCCGCCAGCTCCGCCGTCTCCGGACCGTCCAGCTCCGTGTAGTCGGCGACGTGCCGGTAGGGGACGACCATGAGGTGCCCGCCGTTGTACGGGTAGAGGTTCAGCACCGCGTAGACGTGCTCGCCGCGCGCCACCACGAGCCCGTCCTCGTCGGATTTCGCCGGAATCGAACAGAACGGGCAGCCGTCCTCGGCGCCCGGGCCGCTCGGCTTGTCCTGACCCTGGATGTACGCCATCCGATGGGGCGTCCACAGACGCTGAAACGCGTCCGGCGTCCCCACGCCGATCTGCTGCTCCGGCTCACTCGTCATGCCGATCAGCATATTGCGTCACCCGCGCGGAGCGTGTCGCCGGGGCCGTGCCCCAGCCCGCCCGGCGATGCTGAGGGGATGAGCCAGCGATCCGCCCCCGAGGCCCCCACCCGGCCGACCCACTGGGAGCAGCGCACCGAGATCCCGCTCCTCGCCGCCTCGCTGCTCTTCCTGGCGGGGTACGCGGTCCGGGTCCTGGCCCCGCGCGACGCCCAGCCGTGGCACGACATCTCCCTCATCCTGGTCTGGTCGACGTGGCTGCTGTTCCTGGCGGACTACGCGGTACGGCTGCACCTCAGCGGCCAGGGCGCACGCTTCGTCCCCACGCACCGGCTCGACACCCTGGTGCTGCTGCTGCCGCTGCTGCGCCCGCTGCGGATGGTCAAGGTCTACTCGGCGGTGCAGAGGCGCCGCGACCGGCCGCGGCTGAACCTGTACGCCCGGGTGATGTCGTACGCGAGCCTGAGCGCCGTCCTGCTCGGCTTCTCCGCCGCGCTCACCGTGTACCGCCTGGAGAGCACGGCCCCCGGCGCCTCCATCCGGACGTTCGGGGACGCGGTGTGGTGGGCGTGCGCGACGCTCTCGACGGTCGGTTACGGGGACGCCGCACCGATCACCTTCTGGGGGCGGACGGTGGCGGCGGGGCTGATGGCATGCGGTCTCGCGCTGCTGGGAGCGGTGACGGGGTCGTTCTCGTCGTGGCTGATCCAGGTGTTCTCCCGGGAGGACGGGAAACGGCCCCCGGAGCGCGGGTAGCGCTCAGGGGGCCGTGCCCCGACAAGGTGCTCAGACCTGTACGCGGTCCTCGACCGCCTTCGCGATCTTGGCGATGGCCTCGTCGACCGGGATGCCGTTCTCCTGCGAACCGTCGCGGTAACGGAAGGAGACGGCACCGTTGGCCATGTCCTCGTCACCAGCGATGATCATGAAGGGCACCTTGGCCTTCTGCTGGTTGCGGATCTTCTTCTGCATCCGGTCGGAGGAGGCGTCCACGTCCACCCGCAGTCCCTGCTTGCGCGCCTTGGCGGCGAACTCCTGGAGGTAGGGGATGTGGGCGTCGCCGATCGGGATGCCGACCGCCTGGACCGGGGCGAGCCAGACCGGGAAAGCGCCCGCGTAGTGCTCCAGTAGCACGGCGAAGAAGCGCTCGATGGAACCGAACAGAGCACGGTGGATCATGACCGGGCGCTGCTTGGAACCGTCGGGGCCGGTGTACTCCAGGTCGAAACGCTCCGGCAGGTTGAAGTCGAGCTGTACGGTCGACATCTGCCAGGTCCGGCCGATGGCGTCCTTGCACTGCACGGAGATCTTCGGGCCGTAGAACGCGGCGCCGCCCGGGTCCGGGACCAGGGGCAGACCCTGCTTCTCGGCGACCTGGCGGAGCGTCTCGGTGGCCTCATCCCAGGTCTCGTCCGAGCCGACGTACTTCTCCGGGTCCTTGGTGGAGAGCTCCAGGTAGAAGTCGGTGAGCCCGTAGTCACGCAGCAGGTTCAGCACGAAGGTGAGCGTGCGGTCGAGCTCCTGGGCCATCTGCTCCTTGGTGCAGTAGATGTGCGCGTCGTCCTGTGTGAAGCCGCGCGAGCGGGTCAGGCCGTGCACGACGCCCGACTTCTCGTACCGGTACACCGTGCCGAACTCGAAGAGGCGCAGCGGCAGTTCGCGGTAGGAGCGGCCACGCGCGTCGAAGATCAGGTTGTGCATCGGGCAGTTCATCGGCTTGAGGTAGTAGTCCACCCCGTCGTCGAGCTGCATGGGCGGGTACATGCCGTCGGCGTACCAGTCCAGGTGGCCGGACTTCTCGAAGAGCTTGCCCTTGGTGGCGTGCGGGCTGTAGACGAACTCGTAGCCCTCCTCCTCGTGGCGGCGGCGCGAGTAGTCCTCCATGGCCCGGCGGATGACGCCGCCCTTGGGGTGGAAGACCGCGAGGCCGGGGCCGATCTCGTCGGGGAAGGAGAAGAGGTCCAGCTCGTTGCCGAGCTTGCGGTGGTCGCGCTTGGCGGCCTCCTCCAGGAACTCCAGGTGCGCCTTCAGCTCGTCCTTGGTCGGCCAGGCGGTGCCGTAGATGCGCTGGAGCATGGGGTTCTTCTCGCTGCCGCGCCAGTACGCGGCGGCGTTGCGCATCAGCTTGAACGCCGGGATGAACCGGGTGGTCGGCAGGTGCGGACCGCGACAGAGGTCCTTCCACGACAGGTCGCCGGTCTTGGGGTCGAGGTTGTCGTAGATGGTCAGCTCGCCGCCGCCCACCTCGACGTCCGCGCCGTCGTCCGAGGAGGCGGAGCCCTTGATGCCGATGAGCTCCAGCTTGTACGGCTCGTCGGCCAGCTCCTCGCGGGCGGCCTCGTCGGAGACCACGCGGCGGGAGAACTTCTGGCCCCGCTTCTGGATCTCCTGCATCTTCTTCTCGATGGCCTTGAGGTCCTCGGGCGTGAACGGCTTCTCGACGTCGAAGTCGTAGTAGAAGCCGTCCTTGACCGGCGGGCCGATGCCGAGCTTGGCCTCGGGGAAGAGCTCCTGCACGGCCTGGGCCATGACGTGCGCGGTGGAGTGGCGCAGGATGTTGAGGCCGTCCTCGGAGGAGATCTCCACCGGCTCTACGCTCTCGCCGTCCTGGAGCTCGTAGGAGAGGTCCTTCAGCTCGCCGCCGATGCGCGCGGCGACGACGGTGCGCTGACCGGGGAAGAGCTCGCCGGCCGTCGTGCCCGTCGTCACCACGTGCTCTTCCCGCTCGGAATCGCGTTGGATGATCACACGGACGTCTGACACCGGTCTCTCCTGACTGAGGGGGTCGCTTGCCTTCGTATGGCCAAGCAATACGAATCGTACCGAGCCCCACGCCTCCGATGCGAACGCCTTACCCCTCGTCACAAGGGCTCCTCCCCCGCGCACGCCTCCTCGAAGAAGTCCACGTTCTCCTGGAGCGACTTCATCAGCCGGTCCCGCTCGGCCTCGTCCACCTGGACGGGTGCCACCTGCGACGCCCCGGTAAGCCGCCGGAAGCCGCCCCGCCGCTCCAGCCGCCCCTCCACCCGCAGCGGCAGCCCGACGAGGTGGGCGTGGCCCGCGATCCGGTATGCCTCCTCGTCCAGCTCCACCCGCACGTGCGCGACCTCCGCCCCCGCCAGCACCCGCAGCCGTACGATCCCGGCGCCCCGCGGCCCCGAGCGGCGCAGCCGGACCACCGCACCGGTGATCCGGACCGGGACGGCGGGCTCCTCGCGGAGATAGCGGGCCCCGGCGGAGCGCAGGGCGGGCAGGTCGCCCGGGGAGAACTCGACCGGTGCGGGGCGGGCCGGGCAGCCGTCCGGGGTGCCGGCGGCGGGCGCCCAGCGCACGTCGATCCCGGCCCCCTCGGTGCCGCGCACCAGGGCCACCAGCGCCTCGGTCAGCTCCCGGCTGACACCAGCCGCCACCGCACTGTCGAAGGCCTCCATGCCTCCGGTGGCCCGCTGGTAGTCCACCGCCTCGCGGGTGGCGTGCAGGGCGTGGCACAGCTGGACGGCGACGGCGCGTCCGGACTCGACGGGGACGAAGGCGGTGAGCCGGCGCCCGCCCGGCGCGGGCCCGATGAGGGTGCCGTCCAGCGCCGCCCGGGCCTTCCTGCGGTGCCGGGCCCCGTGGTAGCCGGCCCGGCCGCGGGCCGCGAGCGCCCCGGCCAGGAGGATCTGCCGGGCCGCCGACCGCAGCTCATCCGCCTCCGCCCACCCCCAGGCGCCCGCCGCCCCGGCCGCCGATTCGGGGACCTCCCGCCACCAGCGGACCTCGTCGCTGGGGACGGCGAGGGAGACCAGGATGTCCCGGGCGGACGGGGCGGCGCTGCGGGAGAGCGCGGTGAGCGCCTCGGCCAGCAGGTCCTCGGCGTCGGGGAAGGCCGCGCTCTCCGGCACCAGCAGGCTGGCGCCGGCGGCCGGTCCGGGCGGGGACCAGCGGCTGTAGCGCCCGGCCGCTCCCCCGCGCCGCTGCCAGCCGTACCGGTGCAGGAGCGCGGTGAGCACCGCCGGGTCGGGGAGTGGGGCGCCGTCCCCGTCCGGGACGGCGTACTCCCTGCTCACGGCAGGGTGCGACCGGGCGCCGAACAGCTCCACCGGGCCCGTGGGTTCGTCCATCGACCGGTGCATCAGGGTCTCCCTCCGGCCCCGACCCGGGCCATGATGTCGCAGAGTGCGCGGTCGTCGAAGATCCGTGAGGTCGGGACGCGCACGGTGGTCCGGTGCCGGCCCGTCACCGCGTGACCGGCCAGGTTGGTCCAGTAGCAGCAGTGCCGCAGATCCAGACTGCCGGGCCCGGCGCTCAGCCACTCGTCCTGGCTGCGGGGCACGAGCATCACCACCAGGATCTTGTGCACCGAGACCGGGGTGCGGGCGAGCTTGACGAGATGGGCGTTGTCGAGCGTGAAGGAGAACGCCCCGCCCGCCGGGTGCGGCGGTATCTGGTAGGTGCACTTGAGCTGCACCTTGATGGTCACTTCGTCGTCGACGGTGTGGGCGGCGGCCCCGTGGCTGACGTGCCAGTCGATGCCGTTGTCGGGGAAGGGCTGGGACAGTGAACATCCCGCCGCCGCCGCGACGGCGTGCAGATAGCCCACCTGGAGGGTCTCCATGCAGGCGGTGGTGGCGAGGGAGCCGCGCAGCGGTGCGTCGTTCCGCTGCTCCACCGGCCCGAACCCTTCGGCGCGGGCGGGCCCTTCTGGATCGGGCTGCGCGAGCGCCATGGCCCCGTATGCCTTCCGGACGTGCCGTCAGATCTGAAGCAGGAGGTGATCGAGGAGCAACTTCCCTCCCCCTCACCTGTGTTGTCACCGCAGGAGAACGCCCGCAAACGGCGTATCAGGCAAACAGCACGGGTATCACCGATATCGGGCAGAGGAATCACTCCATCTGCCGTGCGGGTGCGAGGAGTTCGGGGATGATGCACTGGTTCGAAGGGCCGCTGGCCGCTTTTGACACGGAGACGACAGGCGTGGACGTCGAGCAGGACCGGATCGTTTCGGCCGCTCTCGTCGCGCAGGACACGACGGGCGGACGCGTCCGCGTCACCCGCTGGCTGGTCGCCCCGGGGATCCCGGTGCCCGCGGGGGCGACCGAGATCCACGGTCTGACCGACGATCACCTTCAGCGCAACGGCCGTTGGCCCGCACCGGTGATGGACGAGATCGCCCGTTCGCTGGCCGAGAGCTGCGCGACGGGCCGCCCGCTGGTCGTGATGAACGCACCGTTCGACCTGACCCTGCTGGACCGCGAGCTGAAGCGGCACCGGGCCTCGTCACTGGCCGGGTACATGGCCGACGTGCCGCTGCGGGTGGTGGACCCCCGGGTGCTGGACAAACACCTGGACCGCTACCGCAAGGGCCGTCGCACGCTCACCGATCTCTGCGAGCTGTACGACGTGCCCCTCCACGGCGCCCACGACGCGGCGGCGGACGCCTCGGCCTCGCTGGAGCTGGTGCGCGCGATATGCCGGCGCTTCCAGTCCCGGCTGGAGCGGCTCTCCCCCGCCGAGCTGCACGACCTCCAGGCCACCTGGCACGCGGCGCAGGCGCGTGGCCTGGAGGCGTGGTTCGCCAAGAGCGGGACACCGGAGTCGGTGGATCCGGCGTGGCCGCTGCGCCCGGAGCTGCCCGCGGCGGCGTAGGGGGTTCAACGGGTCGGGACATGCGAAAGCCGGTCCGCGTGATGCTGTCGGACCGGCTTTCCCCGGTGGGCGATACTGGGTTCGAACCAGTGACCTCTTCGGTGTGAACGAAGCGCTCTCCCACTGAGCTAATCGCCCGGGAACGGGTTGAACCATACAGGGCTCGGCGGGCTTCGTTCAAACCGCTTCCGGCCGGGCGGGCCCCGGGGCGCACGCGGCACGTACACAGGCGCGGAAACGCGGAAACTGAGTATCCGAGCGCATGTACGAGGCGGAGGGCCGGGGCCACACTCCCGAACATGGAACATGTGCCGCCGCCCGCCGAGGAACTGGCGCTCCTCGACCGAGAACTGACTCAGCTGGACGCCCGCCGGGCCCAGCTGCTGACCCGTCGCGCCTGGCTGGTCAGCGCGTTGCAGCCGCAGGCGCCGAACGCACCGCGCTGGAGTACGCCGCCCGTCGGCCACGGCTGGGCGCCGGGGCAGCCGTGGGGGTCCGCGCCGCGGACCGCGAAGCCGTCCGGGCCGCCGCGCAGCGCGCAGAACGTGCTGCTGACGCTGGGCGGTCTGCTGCTGACGGTCGCGGCCGTCGCGTTCACCCTCGTCAGCTGGGGCTCCATGGGCATCGGCGGCCGGTCGGCCGTCCTGGCGCTGGTGACCCTGGCCGCCCTCGCGGCCCCGGTGGTCCTGCTGCGCCGGAAGCTCGCGGCCACGGCGGAGGCGCTGGCGGCGCTCGCCCTGGTCCTCACGCTGCTGGACGCCTACGCGGTCCACGCGGTCGCGGCGCCGGACGCCGACGGGCTCACCTTCACCGCCGTGGCCTCGGCGGTGCTCGCGGCGCTCTGGACGGCCTACGGCCTGGCCCTGGGCAAGCTGCACCTGCCGCTGCCCGCGGCCGTGTTCTTCGTCCAGTGGCCGCTGCTGCTGGGCGCCTGGGCGGCCGGTGCCCCGGCGATCGTGGTCGGCTGGGCGCTGCTGGCGACGGCCGTACTGGACGGCGCGATCGCGCTGTGGGGCAAGGGCCTCGGCGTGCGGGTCACGGCGGGCGTCGGCCTGGCCGTGATGGGGTCCGCCGCGCTGCTGACGGGGCTCGCGGAGTCCCTGACGGCCGACGGACCGCTCGGGGCCGTACTGCCGGGCACGCTGCTGCTGACGGCGGCCGTGGCGGCCCTGGCCGGGGCGTGGCGCGCTCCGAACGGCTACGCGCAGCTGGGCGGCGTGGTGGCCGGTCTGGCGGCGGTGGCGGCGGTCGGCGGCGTGCTGCGGGCGGCGGTGCCGGGCGCATGGCACGTTCCGGTGTATCTGCTCTGCGGCCTGGCTCTGCTGTCCGTCGTACGGACACCGCTGCCGCGGAGCGCGGGGCGTGGGGCGCTGGCGGCGGCGGGCGCGGTGGTGGCCGGTGCGCTGCTGTGGGCGGTGCCTCCGGTCGCGGCGGTGCTGCTGGGGCCGGTCGAGCTGGTCGCCGAGGTGTGGGCGGGGGCGCCGGACGGGTTCCGGGGCGCGCTCGGGGAGTCGATGCGGTGGTCGGAGACGGCTGCGGCTCCGGTGGTGCTCGCGGTGGTGGCCGGGCTGCTCCGGGCGGCGTACCGCTGGTGGCCGTCGCTGGTGCGGGTCGCCGCTCCGCTGGGCACGCCGGGGGCGGCGGCGCGCGGTGCGGCGGGCGCGGGGGCGCTGGCCCTCGGCTGGGGGACGCTGCTGCTGGCGGCGGCGACGCTGGGGGTGCCGTACCCGGTCGCGGTGGCCCTGGAGACGGTGCTGGTGGCGGGGCTGCTGCTGGTGGCGGTCCGGGGTGCGGAGCGGGGCGCCGGGGACGCGGGGACGGCCGAGGCCGAGGCCGAGGGTGCCGGGGCGGGGGCCGCGGGCGGTGGCCGGTCGGCCGTGGCAGTGACCGCGCTCGTGGGCGCCGTCGGCGGGGCGGTGAGCGTGGGGCTGCTGTCGCTGGCCGCGGAGGCGGCGACGTACGCGGTGTTCGGGGCGCTGGTGGTCCTGTTCGCGGGCGCGGCGCTGCGGACGCGGGCCGTGGTGGAGCAGGCGGTGTGCGCGGTGGCCGCGGTGGTGTGGGGCACGGTCCTGACCGGGTGTGCGGCCCGCTCCCTGGAGCTCGCCCCGCACGAGGCCGCGCCGCTGCTGCTCGTGGCGCCCGCGGTGACGGTGCTGCTGGGGGCGCGGCTGCGGCTGCACCCGGTGGCGTTGCCGGTGGAGCTGACCGGGGCGCTGGGTGCGCTGGTCGCGGTGGGTCTGTCGGCACAGGAGGCCCCGTTCCTGGCCCTGGTGCTCGCCCTGTGCGGGGTGCTGGCGGCGGGGGCGGCCGTGCGCCCGGAGCGGCGGCCGGCGGCGGGGTACGTGGCGGCGGCGCTGTTCGTGGCGGCGACCTGGGTCCGGCTGGCGGCGTCGGAGGTGTCGGCGCCGGAGGCGTACACCCTGCCGGTGACGGTGCCCGCGCTGGTGGTCGGCGTACTGCGACGGCGCAAGGACTCCGAGGCATCTTCGTGGACGGCGTACGGGCCGGCGCTCGCCGCGACGCTGCTGCCGAGCCTGGCCGTGGCCTGGACCGACCCCGACTGGCTTCGGCCGCTGCTGCTGGGCGTCGCGGCGCTGGTGATCACGCTGCTGGGGGCGAAGTTCCGGCTGCAGGCGCTGCTGCTGCTCGGCGGCGCGGTGCTGGCCCTGGACACCCTGCACGAGCTCGCTCCGTACGTCGTCCAGGTGGCCGGCGCCCTGCCGCGCTGGCTGCCGCCGGCGCTGGCCGGACTGCTGCTGCTGGCCGCGGGGGCCACGTACGAGCAGCGGCTGCGCGAGGCACGCAAGCTGAAGGACCTGCTGGGCCGGATGCGGTGAGCGGTGTTCCCGGCCGCAGGATCCCGTGGGGTCCTGCGGCCGGGAACGCAGAGGCCCCCGAGACTCGAAAGTCTCGGGGGCTCTGTTCCGGGTGGGCGATACTGGGTTCGAACCAGTGACCTCTTCGGTGTGAACGAAGCGCTCTCCCACTGAGCTAATCGCCCGGGCGCACCGCAAACATTACCCCATGTCAGCGGTGCTCCTGGACCGTCCCCGGCGCTGTTCGCCGACCGTCCGCGGTCCTACTCGCCGACCGTCCACGGCAGGGCGAGGCCGAACTTCCAGACGTAGATCCCGACCAGCACCGCCATGATCACCAGGCCCACCGTGGTGAGGATGATGTTGCGCCGCCGGACCTTGGGATCCAGCGCCCGCTGGGCGGCCTCGGTGACCTTGCGCTTCGTCCAGCGCAGCACCAGCTGGGCCCAGACGAACTCGGTCGCCCAGATCGCCATGCCGCCGAAGATCACCAGCCAGCCGGGCCCCGGCAGCACCAGCATCAGCACACCGGCCACCACGACGCCCAGGCCGACGACGAAGACGCCGACCTGCCAGCTCAGGTGCAGCGGCCTGGACGCCTTGATGAAGCCCGGCGCCCGCGAGCCCAGCTCGCGTTCCCCCGTGGTCGCGCCCCCCGCAGCGGACCCCGGGGCCGCCTTCCCGGCGGCCTCGATCCGCTCGTCACTCTCCGCATTCATGGAGCTCAACCTACCCGACCGCCGTCGTCACTTGAATGGGCGCATGACTCAAAGTTACACACCGCTGGGCGAGGGACCCGAAGCATCACAAATGGGTCAGAGGGGTTTACAACGCCACCGTAGGTGGCATGTCGATTTCGCCGACGTGCGAATCCCCGAGCGCACACTGAGCGAAAGGCCCTGGCGCTTATGAACACCACGGTCAGCTGCGAGCTGCACCTGCGCCTCGTTGTGTCGAGCGAGTCCTCACTGCCTGTACCCGCGGGCCTGCGGTATGATACGGCCGATCCCTATGCCGTGCACGCCACCTTCCACACCGGAGCGGAGGAGACGGTCGAGTGGGTTTTCGCCCGTGACCTCCTCGCCGAAGGGCTGCACCGGCCCACCGGCACCGGAGACGTCCGCGTCTGGCCATCTCGAAGTCACGGTCAAGGCGTCGTCTGCATCGCACTGAGCTCCCCGGAGGGCGAAGCCCTGCTCGAGGCTCCGGCGCGAGCCCTGGAGTCGTTCCTGAAAAGGACCGACGTCGCGGTTCCGCCCGGCACCGAGCATCGTCACTTCGATCTCGACACGGAGCTCTCCCACATCCTGGCCGAGAGCTGAGCCAGGCCGAGAGCTGCCCGGCGCCGTCCGACTCGGGGAGACGGCGTCGCGCGGACAACCACATAAGGCAGGCACCGGCGCCGGCGCCGCGGAATCCACCGCGGCGACGGCGCCTGCGCGTGCGCCAGGGCTCTCGGAGCAGGCCGGTGGCGTGTGGGTGCTCCCGTGCTCCCGCAGGCCCGCACCGGGCCGGGGCGCGGCCGGGTGAGCCAGTAGAGTCAGCCGCCATCGGCAGGCGCCCGCCGGCCGGAGGCCAGGGAGCGAAGCGTGCTGATCCCTCACGACACCCGGATCGCCCTCGACACGGTGGTCGATCTCGTGAACACCGCACCGGAGAGCGAGCCGCCCGAGGACGGCCCGACGGGCGGACCCGGGGACGGGACGGAGGACGGGCTCGCCGATCTCGCGGCGCTGTACGCCTTCGCCGAGCACCACCACATCAGCGCCGTCGGCACCCTCGGCGAGAAGGACCTGGGCGCCGTACGGGCCGTCCGGAGCCGCTTCGCCGAGGTCTTCGCCGCGCCCGACGCCCGTACCGCGGCCGACCTCGTGAACCGGCTCGTCGCCGCGGCCGGGACCACACCTCAGCTCACCGATCACGACGGCTACGACTGGCACGTGCACTACTTCGCCCCGGACGCCTCGCTCTCCGACCACCTCGCGGCCGACTGCGGCATGGCCCTGGCCTTCATCATCGTGGCCGGCGAACAGGAGCGGCTGCGGCGCTGCGAGGCGCCCGACTGCGGGCGCGCCTTCGTCGACCTCTCACGCAATCGCTCCCGCCGCTACTGCTCCAGCCGCACCTGCGGCAACCGGCTCCACGTCGCCGCGTACCGGGCCCGGCGCCGGGAGGCCGGGGCCTAGGTCGCGAGCCCGTAGGTAGCGGGGCAACCGGATCGCCACAGGCCGGGTCATAACAGGAACAGGTCGTGCAGGGCCGCCATCAGCAGCAGGCTCCCGATGACCGTCAGGAAGATCATCAGGGGTGGCTGGGAAAGCGCGAAGAGGCAGCCACGGGGCTCTTCGGCAGGGGATGCGGGGGCTTCGCCCCGGGATGTGTCCACCATCTCGGGGTGATCATGACTCACCCGGGACCCGGTTGGCGATCAACCTACGCCATTACACCGGGAGTTCACCGTCCCGTGGCCCTCGGAATTCGCTCCGGCGTCCGAGATGCCGTCAGGCATTCGGGTCCGGCCCGGCAAAAACCGTGTGTGTCCGGATCACGTGCTTCTCGGGTGCCGGGCTCCCAGATGCCGTCTATCAGATGCCGTGCTTCTTCAGAATCGCCTCGATGTCGCTGAAGTCGTCGCCGGGCGCGGCGGCCTCCTGCTTCTTCTTCGGCTTCGCCGTCGGCGCCGCTGCCGCCGGCCGGGCCTGGCTGCCGGCGCCGAGCGAGGGCGCCGAGGCGCCAGGGGCGACGGCCTCGTCGCGCTCGGCGGCCCGCGCGGCCTTGCGCTCCGCACGAGTGGTACCGCTACGGCGCTCGACGGCGCGGGTGGCCATGAAGAGCAGCCAGGCGAGGCCGAGCACGCCGAAGCCGATCCAGACGCTCGGCTTGAACGCGATGCCCGAGACCCACGCGACGACGCCGGTCAGGACGAGCCCGACGGGTACGAGGGAGTAGGCGGCGATCCTGGTCGCAGTGAGGAACCGCTTGCGGTACGCGGTGATCGCGGCGATGCCCAGGCCCGCCGCCGACGCCGCTGAACAGATGGTCTCGGCAAGCATCGGGGCCTCCAGGCGCAGGGGAAACGTCCCCTCCATCCTGCACCGACGACCGGCACAGGGGCCACGGCACCGGTCCACTTCAGGGAGATTTCAGGGCCGGGCTCCTCCGCAGGTGCCGGTCACCACCACGGCCGCAGGTGCCGATTGGGAGCTGTCGGCACGGCCTGGAAGACTGGCTCCATGAGCGAAACCACCCCTTCGGCACCGGTCGTCCTCGACCTCTGGTGCGATCTCGAGTGCCCCGACTGCCACCGGGCCCTCAGCGATGTGCGCGCCGTGCGTGCCCGGTACGGCGACCGTGTCGAGATCCGGCTGCGGCACTTCCCGCTGGAGAAGCACAAGCACGCCTACGCCGCGGCGCAGGCCGCCGAGGAGGCCGCCGTCCAGGGACAGGACTGGCCGTACATCGAGGCGCTCCTGGCCAGGACCTTGGACCTCGCGAAGGCCGGTGAGCCCGTTCTGCTCGACGTGGCCCGCGAACTGGGCCTGGACGCCGAGGAGTTCGACACCGCGCTCATCGACGGCCGCCATCTGCTGATCGTCGACGCCGACCAGGCGGAGGGCAAGGCGATCGGGGTCACCGGCACACCCACCTATGTGCTCGGCGACGAACGGCTGGACGGCGGCAAGAGCCAGGAGGGGCTGCGCGAGCGGATCGAGGAGATCATCGACCACCGCCTGGCCGCACAGGGCTGACGCCGGAGCCCGGACGGCCGAGGCCGCCTACAGCGCCTTGGCCAGGTTGTACCGCGTCGTCGCGTAGCCGAGCGACTCGTACAGCCGCAGCGCCGGGGTGTTGGCCGCGAAGACGTGCAGGCCGATCCGGTCCTGGCCCCAGGAGCGCGTCTCGTCCTCGGCGAGGAGCATCAGGGCCCGCCCGAAGCCGCGGCCGCGGTGCTCCTCGCGCACCTCGACGTCGAAGACGAAGCCGGCGGTCCTGCCCGGCTCCAGCTCCCGCAGGGCCAGCCAGATATGGCCGACCACCTCACCGCCCTGGACCAGCACCCGGAACCGCACACCCTCGGTCGCCAGCCCATCCGGGAGGTTGCCGGCGTGGTCGGCCTCGGACTTGAGCCGGGCCTGCTCGGGCGGTACGCCCCGGTCGGTCCACTCCTGCGCGTACGACCGCACCGCCTCCCGCAGCCAGCCCGCGTACTCCTGCTCGCTCATCGGGCGCGAGGTGAGGCCCTCGGGGAGAGGGACGGTGTCCGGGCCGAGGGTCTTTACCATGTTGCGGCTGCGTTCGGTGTAGCCGAGCGCGGCCGCCAGTGCCCGGGCGGGCTCGTTCTCCGCCGGGACCTCGGTCCGTACATGGGTGCAGCCCCACCCTCGCAGCACCTCCTCGGCGGCGAGCGCGGCGATGGTGCCCCGGCCGCGCCTGCGCCGCGCCTCGTCGACGCTGAGGGAGCGCACCACGCCGGCCGAGGCGCCGAACGCGTCGTCCGTGCTGATCGATACGGCGCCGACGGGCCGGCCGTTGTCGCACACGTCGTAGGTGCGCGCCCGTGCGCCGTCGGCGCCTTGCTGAAGCGGCCCGGACGGCCGGAGTGTCGTGGTCATCAAGGGTTTGTATCCCCTGGGCGGCCGCACGTCACGCGCTTTTCCGGCCCGGACGGAAAGGGCCTACGGATCCAGGTCGCTCCCGGCCCGCTCGTCGAAGATCCGCATGGCCTTCGCCGTCACCGGCCCCGGCTCCGCCGCCAGCGCCCGGTCGTCGACGCGGTGCACAGCCTGGATGTCGCGGAGCGTGGAGGTCAGGAAGACCTCGTCGGCCTCGGCGAGCACCTCCATCGAAAGGTCGCTCTCCTCGGCCCCCGTCCACTCCACGGCCAGCGCGCGGGTGATCCCCGCGAGGCACCCGGAGGCGACCGGCGGGGTGTGGATGCGGCCGTCCAGCACGACGAACACGTTGGACCCGGTGCCTTCGCAGAGACGGCCGGTCGTGTTCGGGAACAGCGCCTCGGAGGCGCCCCGCTCGCGGGCCCGGGCGAGGGCGACGACGTTCTCGGCGTACGAGGTGGTCTTGAGCCCGGTGAGGGCTCCGCGCTCGTTACGGGTCCAGGGGACCGTGATCACCGCGGTGGTGTCCGGGCGGCGGCTCACCCCGTCCAGCGCGACGACGAGGCTGGGCCCGGCGGTGCCGCGGTCCGAGCCGAGCGGGGAGAGCCCGCCGGTGTAGGTGATCCGCAGCCGCCCCAGCGGGACGGGGTTGGCGTCGATGACCGCCGTCGCGGCGCGCCGGACCTCGTCCAGGTCCGGGTCGGGCAGACCGAGGCCCCGCGCGGACCGGGTGAGACGGTCGAGGTGCCGGGTGAGGGCGAAGGGCTTGCCCTCGCTGGTGCGGACCGTCTCGAAGATGCCGTCACCCACGGTCAGCCCGTGGTCCAGCACCGACAGCCGGGCATCATCGGCGTCCCGCAGCCCGCCGTTGACCCAGATCCTCATGACGCGGTCCTTCCTGTCTGCTCGAACCCTGTCTGCTCGAACGTGCCCGACGCTACAGCGAGCAGCCGCGACGCCTTCAGCTCGGTCTCGTCCCATTCGCGCTCCGGGTCGGAGCCCCAGGTGATGCCGGCGCCGGTGCCGAAGCGCAGAAGGGGCACGGAGCCGGCCCGGTCGATCCAGAACGTCCGTATGCCCACCGCCAGGGAGGCCGTCGCCCGGTCGGCGTCGACCCAGCCGACCGCGCCGCAGTACGGCTCGCGCGGGGACCGCTCCAGCTCCTCGATGATCCGCAGCGCACTGGACTTCGGCGCCCCGGTGACGGATCCGGGCGGGAACGCCGCCGCGAGCAGCTCCGGCCACCCCGCCCCCTCGGCCAGCTCGCCCCGCACGGTGGAGACGAGGTGGACGAGGCCCGGGTGCTTCTCCACCACACAGAGGTCGGGGACGGTGACGCTGCCGGTCGCGCAGACGCGGCCGAGATCGTTGCGGACCAGGTCCACGATCATGACGTTCTCCGCGTGGTCCTTCTCCAGCAGATCGTCCTCGGTTCGCCCGGTCCCCTTGATCGGCCCGGATTCGACGGTCCGCCCGTCCCGGCGGAGGAACAGCTCGGGCGACGCGGTGGCGACCTCCACCCCGTGGCCAGGCAGGCGGATCGTTCCTGCGTACGGCGCCGGGTTGCCACGCGCGAGCAGGGCGGTCAGGGCGTCGACGTCGGCCCGGCCGGGGTCCGGCAGCGGTGCGGAGAGGACCCGGCAGAGGTTGGCCTGATAGACCTCGCCCGCGGCGATGTGGGCACGGATCCGCCGCACGCCCGCCGTGTAGGCCGCACGGTCCAGCGACGTCGTCCACTCTCCGGCGGCGGGCCCGAGCCAGGCTCCGGGCACGGGAGCGGGCACCTCCTCCCGGCGTACGGAGGAGAAGCGGGCGCAGACCGTACGGCCTTCGAAGTCGGCACATACCGCCCAGAAACCGGACGAGTCGAGAGCCGAGGGGTCGTTGGTCACATCCTGGAGGCCGGAGGCGACGAGGCCGCCGAAGCGGGCCATGGGAGCGAGGGGGGACACCCTGCCGAGTCTAGAACCGCCCACGATGACCTGCGTCGGGGCGACGGCACGGCGGTGTTACGGCGACCATCTGCGCAAACGCGTTTTTGTGCTGGCCCGGGAATCCGCTAGAGTTCAACACGTCGCCGGGACACGCAAGCGGTCCGGGCAAGACAAGCGGACGTAGCTCAGTTGGTAGAGCGCAACCTTGCCAAGGTTGAGGTCGCCAGTTCGAACCTGGTCGTCCGCTCGCAGAAGGTGGGGGATCTTCCCGAACTCCCATCCCTGGTGGAGTGGCCGAGAGGCGAGGCAACGGCCTGCAAAGCCGTCTACACGGGTTCAAATCCCGTCTCCACCTCCAAGGACGATTAGCTCAGCGGGAGAGCGCTTCCCTGACACGGAAGAGGTCACTGGTTCAATCCCAGTATCGTCCACCGGTCCGCAAGGATCCCCGCGCGATTAGCTCAGCGGGAGAGCGCTTCCCTGACACGGAAGAGGTCACTGGTTCAATCCCAGTATCGCGCACGTAGCACATACAGCAGGACCCAGCAGTACAGGCAGTACAGGCAGGATCACCCCGCGCGATTAGCTCAGCGGGAGAGCGCTTCCCTGACACGGAAGAGGTCACTGGTTCAATCCCAGTATCGCGCACCACCGAGAACCCCCGGTCGTCTCCACGACCGGGGGTTCTTTCGTGCCTGCGGCTGTCAGGAGGAGAAGAGCATCCGGCCGAAGCCCTTCTGGCGGCGGTGACCGTAGTGACCGCCGTGCTGCTGGCCGTACTGCGGGGCGCCCCAGGCGGGGGCGTGGGCGGGGGGAGCCGCCTGCGGGTAGGCGGGTGGGGCGGGCTGCGGGGGCGGCGCCTGCTGGGCCCACTGCGACTCCAGGCGGGTCAGCGACTCCAGCTCGCCGTAGTCCAGGAATATCCCCCGGCAGCCGCTGCACTGCTCGATCTGGACGCCGTTGCGGTTGTACGTCTGCATCTGCGCGTGACACTTGGGACACTGCATCATTCGGCTCGGCTCCTCGCCCTCGTTGTGCCGCCGCCGGAAAGCCTGTCCGGCCGCGGTCCGTTCAGCCTACGACGCGGACCCGCCCGCCAACTCGGGCGGGAACGTAGCGATTCGGGCACAGGAATCGATCATCAGCTGCTCCATCTCGTCCGGCTCCCGGCCCTCCGCGGCGCACTTGGCGAGGGCGACGGCCGCCGTCTGGACGGTCAGCGCACGGGCGGGGACGTCCAGTTGCGGCCAGGGGTCCCCCGCGGCGGGCACCGCGGCTCCCCCGGCGGACCGGTAGGCATCCAGGAACAGCAGCCAGTCCTCCGGGGCCAGCACTCCGGCCGCGTACCAGGCTGCGGGCCGCGCGAGGTCCCAAGCAGGGTCCCCCTGCCCCGCGTCGTCCACATCGATGAGCAACCAGGGCCCGTCCGGGGTGGGATGGCGGACGAGCTGCCCCAGGTGCAGGTCCCCGTGGCAGAGGAAGCCCGACCGCGCGGCGGGGGAGGCAGCCTCGCCCCGGGCCCAGTCAGGCAGGGCGTACCAGGCTGCCTGTACGGGAACGACCGCGTCGGAGCCGGGTAGGGCTGCCACCATCCGCGCGACCGCCCGGGCCGCCTTGACCGGGCCGCGCATCGGCGGGAGCGGCAAGGGGAGCGGAGGGGCGGTCCGGTGGAGGCGGGCGAGCAGGACGGCGGCTTCGGCCCAGGGGGCCGCGTCGGGGTCCCTGGGGTCGACGGGGGTGCCGTACGGCCAGAAGGTGACCGGGCGGGGGAAGGCCCCCGACGTATCGGCCGGACCCGCGGCGGTGAGCGGCGGGAGGAGGATGCCGGCCAGCTCCGGTGCCGAGGCCAGGGCGAGGCGGGCCGCCAGGGCGTCGCGGTCGATGTCGGCGGCGTGCGCCTTGGCCACGACCGGACCGCTGCCGACCACGGTGCCGTCCGGCCGGTCGGCCAGGAGCTGGGGCGGCTCGCAGGCGCAGGGGGCCCCGGGCGGGGTTCCCCGCGAGTGGCGGAGGCGGTGGGCCAGGGCGCCCAGCTCGCGGATGACCGGCCCGCGGGAGGCGGCCCCGGGAGTGACTCGCTCGGGACCGGGCGACCCGGGAGTGACAGGACCGGATGCGGGCCGCCCGGAAGCGGCGGGCGACCCGGCAGGGGCAGACCCGAGAGCGGGCCGCCCGGGAGCAGCGCGCCCGGGGTCGACCGGCCCGGCGGCCTCGGGATCGGCGCGCCCTGCGGGCTCGGGAGTGGGTGACTCACGGTCGACTGAGGTCGAGGTCATACGCAACGGCTCCCGGCAGCGGTCGGTCCCGGCCCTGCCACCGGTCCCTGCTGAGCGTACGCCGCAGCCGGGGGTGGAAGGCGGTGGAGCCCGCCGGGCGGGGCGCAGGCGCTGGCCTCGCCCGGTTCGTACCGGCGTGTCCCCTTCTGCGCCCTCCGGGGAAAGCGGCCCGCGGAACACGGCCCGAACAGCGCGATGCCCGGTCAGCTCCCCAGCTGACCGGACAAACGCTGCCGTCCGCCGCACCCCCGTCCCCACGGGGCTGTTGGCCTGATACCTGGGCCCGGACCGCTCTTCCGGACCCCGGGCGCCGCTCAGCGCCCCAGCATCACAGCCACGGACGACGCCTGTGTGACCACCGCGTCCCAGCCGCCGAAGGCGACTGCGAGCAGGGCCGCCAGGGGAAGAACCATGGCCGTCGCCACCAAGGGGTGCCGGGTGCCGGACGGGCGGGCGCCGAACGAGGCGTAGGCCTTGCGTCCCTGCGTGCGGATCATCGTCCGCGTTGCCGTGTCCGACATGGTTCCTCTCCTGACCTGATGTGGAGCGACGGGCGTGTGACCTCGGGGGACGAGTGCTGCGCCCGCCGCTTGATCTCAACATTAGGTAACCGGCGAGCACGGGGCGTCATGCCCGCGTACCGAATCCCGGGCCTCCCGGAGGATGAGCCGTCGGTGGTCGGCGTACTCCCCTGGGTGGAGACGGTCCACACGGCCTTGGGGTCATCCCGGAGGGGGCACAGGGGGGCCACCACCCCCGGGAAGGGTGCCGTCGGGTGACTTCACTCACTCCCCGCACCCTCCGAAGGAGGGTGCGTCGCGTTCCGCGACAGCCCCTCAGGACCGTCACCATGTACGTCCGGGTGGTATCCGCGCTCTCCCCGACCGACTCGTCCCGGCCATCATGGCTCGATCCAACGCCCCATGTTCGAGGGCCCTTTGCAGCCCGGCTCAGGCCGACGGGCCCGGAACAGCCGCCCCCTGACCGCCCTTCACCTCTACCGCCGTGCACGGGCAATCGAATCCCCGGAGAGGGCGCGGCCTCTGAGCGCACCGGGCGCGGGGTACGTAAGCTGTGCCTCGTCAGGCGGACCAGGCAGCGGGGATGGGCAGACGATGGCGATGATGCGGCTCCGGCGCGAGGACCCGCGTCTCGTCGGCTCGTTCCGGCTGCACCGACGGCTCGGCGCGGGCGGCATGGGCGTGGTCTACCTCGGCTCCGACCGGCGCGGTCAGCGGGTGGCGCTCAAGGTGATCCGCCCCGACCTGGCGGAGGACCAGGAGTTCCGTTCGCGGTTCGCGCGCGAGGTGTCCGCCGCGCGGCGGATCCGGGGCGGCTGTACCGCCCGGCTCGTGGCCGCCGATCTGGAGGCGGACCGCCCGTGGTTCGCGACGCAGTACGTCCCCGGCCCGTCCCTGCACGACAAGGTCGCCGAGGAAGGCCCCCTGGCCGCGGCCGAGGTGGCTTCGATCGGCGCGGCGCTCTCCGAGGGCCTGGTCGCGGTGCACGAGGCGGGCGTGGTGCACCGGGATCTGAAGCCTTCGAACATCCTCCTCTCCCCCAAGGGCCCCCGGATCATCGACTTCGGCATCGCCTGGGCGACCGGGGCCAGCACGCTGACCCATGTCGGTACGGCGGTGGGGTCGCCCGGCTTCCTCGCCCCCGAGCAGGTCCGGGGCGCGGCGGTGACCCCCGCGACGGACGTCTTCTCGCTCGGTGCGACCCTGGCGTACGCGGCGATGGCCGACTCCCCCTTCGGGCACGGCAGTTCCGAGGTGATGCTCTACCGCGTGGTGCACGAGGAGGCGCAGCTCCACGGGGTGCACGACGCTCTGGCCCCCCTGATCCGCGCCTGCCTGGCGAAGGATCCGGAGGAGCGGCCGAGCACGCTGCAACTGTCCATGCGGCTCAAGGAGATCGCGGCGCGCGAGGCGCAGGGTCTGCACGAGAGCCGGCCGCCCGCCCAGCGTTCGGCGCAGGACGCGGACCGGCCCACCGGCCGTCTCGACGGCCCGCACACCGAGCAGCACACCCGCCGCGCGGAGGGTCCTTCCTCGGCGGGCGGGCCGCAGCAGGGCCGGCGTCCGGCGCCGTCGCGTGCGGGGGCCGGGGGCGCGCCGCGAGGATTCCGGTGAGCGAGACAGTGCCGGCCGCCATGGCGACGGAGGCGGCCGCGAGGAGCATCGGGAGTTCGTAGGAGAGGAGCTGG